>JANYCL010000391.1 GCA_025360355.1 Sphingobacteriaceae bacterium | reverse complement strand
TAAAGCGCGAGATCTGTATTAACATTTTTATGTATTTCGCATTGAAAATATTTTTCCGTTGCGCAAACAAACCATTCAATCCCGAACCGCAATATTCCAAACCCGTTGGAACATGTTGCACGCTAAACGACATATCCGTTTTTTTGATAGGCGCGTTTATTTCTTTGAATAATTTACAAAGATTGGGATAGGTCTCGAAATTAAAGACCATAAAACCCGTATCCATATAAACATCTGTTCCATCTTCATTAACTGTTACGGTATTAGTGTGTCCGCCAACATAATTATCTTTCTCGAAAATGGTGAGGTCATATTTTTTCTGAAGATGATGAGCGCAACCCATTCCGGCAATTCCTGTTCCTATTATAGCTAATGACTCTTTCATATGGATAAGGTAAAAGGGATAAGGGATGATGTTTTATTTGTTACCAGAGGATTTTTTAATTGCTGCGAATATATTTCTTAACTCTTCGGCTTCTTTAACAATCTTAAGGAAATCATCTTGATGTTTTTTGTCACTATTTAATTCTTTAAGGATTCTCATCCAGTACACACTTTCTCTCGATTCCTTATAACAAATTCCAATTTTATTTATAAAATCTCTTTTAGAAACCGCCGCTTGCGCCTCCTCATAATTTGCACCAATTGAAGTTGAAGACCTTCCAACTTGTACTTTAGGAATCCTATCAATATAATCGTCAGGTAATTTCTTCAAAAACTTAAGAACATTTACTCCAAAATAAAATGTTCGATCTAACAACTGTTTCGTCTTATCTTCCATAACGTTTCTTATTTACATTATCCATTATCCCTCTTACATTTTACCTTTCTCAAAAAGATAATGTACAACCATCCATTCTTTCCCGTTATCATATCCCCATAACTCGGCGCAGGCCATGTAAAAAATTCTCCAATACACCCACCACTTAGTTGCATTTTCTTTTCCATAAGTTTTTTCGAACAATGGGATTATTTCTGCTTTGTGTTTATCCATGTTTTTCAGCCAGGCTTCTGATGTTTTACTGTAATGCATTCCATTTACTTCCCACTGATCAACAATTTTAAGATCATCATTAAAATAAGAGAACAAATTATTACTTGGCATTATTCCTCCGGTAAAAAAATATTTGCTCATCCAATCAGTATCATCAATGACTTCGAATTTGTAAGCATATTCTTTATGCGTAAAAACATGAACGAACATTTTTGCATCGCTCTTCATTAAAGAAGAAATCTTATTAAAAAGTAATTTATAATTCCGTAAATGCTCAAACATCTCAACGGAAACTACTCGGTCGAATTTTTTATCAATATTAAAATTATTGATGTCGATAGTTAATACAGTCAAATTATTTATTCCTCTGATCTTTGCTTGTTCATCGATATAAATTTTTTGCGTTCTGGAATTAGATACTACTGTAAAATTACTTTTGGGATATTTTGCTGCCATGAATAACGACAAAGAACCCCATCCGCATCCTAATTCTAAAACTTCTTGTCCGTCTTGCAGATCTGCTCTTTCACAAGTTATTTCTAGCATGTCTTTTTCTGAAGTATCAATATCATTTACACCTTCTTTCCAAAAACCACTGCTGTATTTTAAATGTTTGCCTAAACAGTATTGGTAAAATTTGGTTGGGACCTCATAATGTTGTTCATTGGCAGCTTTCGTTTCGATAGCGATGGGAGAATTTTTTAGTTCCTCAATTAGTTTCGGTAAATTTTGTTTTTGAACTTCCTCATCATGCAAACGTTGCTTCAATAAACGACGGATCCCGATCCTAATTAAAAAATCAGGAATTTTATCTTTCTCTAAAAGTTTATCGTAAAACATCTATTTCTTTTTGAACCAAGGAACAAATGAACTGGTAGTTCTTTGATATTCTTTATATAACTCGCCTTTGCTTCTCACAGCTTGTTCTTCTGTCATTGGGATTCCGGTCACTTTAAAAATTAAATATCCAATAGAGAGGGGACAAATAACAGAGATCCATCCGTACTGACTAGGCAATGCAAAAATGAGAACCGAAACCCAGATCATGAATTGGAAAAAATAATTGGGGTGACGCGAATAATTCCATAAACCGCTTTCACACACCCTGCCTTTGTTACTTGGGTTCTTCTTGAATTGTTTTAATTGCCAATCAGACAAACCTTCACCAATAATACTTAAACACCACATGCCTGCACCAATGTACTCGATCATATTCATGTGCGGCTCCGGATTTAAAGCGATCACAAAAAAGGGGGTTGCCAGCATCACATTAGAAAAAGCCTGCATCTGGAAAAAGAAAAAGAATTTAGTTTCGTTCCATTCTAAGCGCAATTGTTTGTAACGACCTTCTTCCACATCTAAATGCATTCCAACACGGATGGTTAAATAAAAACCTAAACGTAAACTCCATAAGGCGGCTAATATGCAAACAACATTTTTCCTTGGCTCGTAACCATCGGCTAATAGCCAAATAATTATTGCTATCACTAAAAAATTATACGCCCAAAAAATATCGACAATACCATTATTTTTAATAGCGCGCGCCCATAAATATATAATGAGCATGATAAACGCTACGGCGACCCATGAAATGAGTGGAATGTATATGTAATTTGACATACTATAAATGTAAAATGTAAAATGGATAATGGAAAATGTTTTTGAATTTATTTTGAGAAAATTTTGAAATAACGGGATTTATTGACAAACCACCTCTTCCATCTTCCCTTTTACATCTTCCGTAATTGAATGATCCCGACCCAATTCATTACTTTAATAATAATATAGCTTGGATCTAATTCAAATTTACGTTTCGCAAAGTTTGCATCTAAGGGTTTTTTGTGATGATTGTTTTGAAATAACTCTCCCAACATTATAAAATCAATAGGTAATGTATTTTTACTATGATCATGATTATCATAATTACTGTAACCATATTTATGTCCGCACCAGTTTACAATAGCACCGTGAATTGGTCCCATAAAAAAATGTATTGGCAATAATAAGAACATCCACCAGGCGGTTGCAAATTTTATGTAGAATAATATATATAAAGCTGCAAATGCTAAACGCACTACCCACATATCACTTATCTTATCCATCCATTTCCATTCCGGGTAACCGCCTCTGAATTTTTCTTCGGGCTCAACATTGTGTTTGGCGTAATTCAAATAAATATCTTTTGTATGCATGGTCATGTGCCATACATCTTTAAAGAACATTGGTGAATGCGGATCTTTTTCTGTATCGCTGTATTCGTGATGCATACGATGCAGAATTGCGTACGCACGTGGATTTAAAAAAGAAGAACCCTGCGTAAACCAGGTAAGAAAATAAAAAAGCCGCTCTCTTTTTTTACCAGTGGTATACATCTGGTGGGAAGCATACCGGTGCAGAAAAAAAGTATGAAAA
>JANYCL010000378.1 GCA_025360355.1 Sphingobacteriaceae bacterium | reverse complement strand
ACATGCATTAAGTTTACCAATTTGGCAATGGCCTGCATTTATTTTATTTAAGTCGCATTCAACTCTTTTACCAATTATTTTTTTAAGCAGCATTCTGATAGCTGCCGTGTATGTATTAATTTCCGGAAAAGCAGTGCGCTTAGCATTTTTTATTTTGTGGTTTGGAATTGTAAACATAAACAATAATGTATATTGCACTTTGTCTGCCGGGGAATATTTATTTCAGCATTTGTTATTTTTCTGTATTTTTTTATCTGATAATACCGAAAAACGATCTCCAGTATATTCTTCACTTGATACGGCTTTTCATAATTCAGGTGTTCTAGCTTTGCGGATTCAGATCTGTCTGGTTTATTTTTTGGCAGGCTATGCAAAATTATTAGATGCTGATTGGATGAACGGAACTGCTGTGAATGATATTTTTAAAGTACATGATTACAGTATGCCATTTTTATATGGCAGCGATTCCGCATTCGGAAAAGAATTGAATTTTTTGGTGATTGGATACCAATTGCTTTTCCCTGTATTGGTTTGGATTCAAAGAATTAAGAAATGGTTTTTATTGATAGGAGTTGTTCAGCATTTATTCATCGCTTTCATAATAGGATTACCTTCTTTTGGTTTTATTATGATAATCGCTTATGCTATTTTTTATTCTCCATTTAAAAAAACTTAGTACATTTGCTCTATGTTTACAACCGACCAACTCAAAGATGTTAACGATCGTCATAAGGCCCTGAGGGGTTTTCTTTGACTATGATAGAAAGAAACACGAGATTGAAGAATTAGAAGAAAAAGCAGGCGACCCTAATTTCTGGAACGATCCGAAAAAAGCAGAACAAATTTTACATGAGACCAAGCTCAAAAAGAGCTGGACCAAATCTTACGATACGTTAACCACAGCGGTTGATGATACTAATACTTTGTATGATTTTTTTAAATCAGGTGATGCAACGGAAGAAGAAACGCAATTACAATTTAATATTGCTTTTAAATTATTAGAAGAGATCGAGTTCAAAAATATGTTGCGCAGTGAAGAGGATTCGCTAAGTTGCATTCTTCAAATTAACGCCGGTGCGGGTGGAACGGAAAGTTGTGATTGGGCGAGCATGCTTATGCGTATGTATATTATGTGGGCCGATAAACACGGTTATAAAGTTTCGGAGCTTGATAAGAATGCCGGTGATATGGCAGGAATTAAATCTGTGTCGTTACAAATAGAAGGAGATTTTGCTTACGGTTATTTAAAAGGTGAAAATGGTGTTCACCGTTTGGTGCGTATTAGTCCGTTTGACGCCAATGCAAAACGACATACATCTTTTGCTTCTGTTTATGTTTACCCGATCGTTGATGATACTATTGAAATAAATATTCACCCCAATGATATTGAAATGAGCACATCGCGGAGTGGTGGAGCAGGTGGACAAAACGTAAACAAAGTAGAATCAAAAGTTCAACTCTTACATAAACCTACTGGGATCACAGTTGTTTGTCAGGTGGAGCGTTCGCAATTAGGCAACAGGGAACTTGCGATGAAAATGTTGAAATCGCAATTGTATGAATTAGAAATGCGGAAGCGTAACGAATCCAGAGCAGCTGTTGAAGATGGTAAAATGAAAATAGAGTGGGGCTCACAGATCCGTTCTTATGTTTTACATCCCTACAAAATGGTAAATGATGTACGCACTGAATTAAAAATAACAGATGCTGAAGGTGTACTCGATGGTGACCTCGATGAATTAATTAAAGCATATTTAATGACGACGGCTAAAAAATCGTAATCAATTCCCTAACACATAACATAATTAAAAAAGTCCGTTTTGTAAAACGGACTTTTTTAATTATAAAAAATAAATATTATTGAACCGGAGCATTAGCAAATAATGGTGTGTTGCCGAGTGCTGTGTAAATTGGTTTATTGGTTGTAAGATCAACGTATGCGGAAGCATTTGTGTTTCCGCCAATAGTGTAAGCAGCAAAGTAAACAGTATTACCCGAAGCATAACCTAAATCATAAAGTTCAGCTGTAGGAATATTAAGCTTAACTAATGTATTGTTGCCGGCAGCATTAACTGCAATATTAACAACATAAGAAGAAATCTCATTGGATACGCCGGAGTTTACGGTTGTATTACCGGGAATTCCAACAAATATAATTACACTTTGATCATCCGTTGAACTGGTAATATGCCCTCTTACATGTATATTATTTACTCCATTAATGATCGTATCATATATCATAAGCGTCGCAAGGTTTAGAGTGGGAATTTTGGAAATATTAGCGTTTCTATATGAATCACCACCTCCTGTAAATTGTACACTTTGAATTTTTGTTGTGCCAAAACCTGAACGCGTAACGGTTAAATTGTAAACGCCGGTTGAAAGTCCTGTAAAACTATAGGACCCTGCAGCATCTGTTACAGCTAACTTTGTTGTTCCGTCAATACTAACAGTATCGCCTGCTAAGCCACTTACTAGTTTTGTTCCTGAAACATCGTAATGATTAATGAACCCTTTTAAATTTCCTGTTAAAACAGGACCTGCTGAACCTTGTGCGCCTGTTGCTCCTTCTGGACCGGCTTCTTTTTTACAAGAGCTTAGACAAATGATCACAGCAATTGCATTAATAAATAGTATTTTCGCTTTCATGTATATAGTTTTTTAATTAGACTGCCGAAATAAAGAAAGGTTTAATCAAG
>JANYCL010000372.1 GCA_025360355.1 Sphingobacteriaceae bacterium | reverse complement strand
ATCTGTAGCAAGGACTTTTGTTTTAGTGTATTAGTTTTGTGTTTTATTATTCAGCCCTTCTCCGCTTCGGCGGATAGATCAGGGGTCATGCAGTCTGAATAAAATAGCAGGCAAAACAAGAAGGGTCGGAACCGGCTCCTTTACAATCAAACATTTATCGGGTTAACTAATTGTGACGGATTAGTCATAATTAAAACAAAAATTAAACCATGAATCAAATTGAAATTTACAAAGGAGAAAACAACGAAACGCAAATTGAAGTAAAGTTTGAGGAGGGCACTGTATGGCTAACCCAAAAGCAATTAGCTGAGCTTTTTAAAAATACAGTCCCAAATATTAATATGCATATCCGAAATGTATATGAAGAAAAGGAACTAACTAAAAAGTCAACTATTAAGAAATCCTTAATAGTTCAAAAGGAGGGCAAAAGGCTTGTAAACAGGATGATTGAACTCTATAATCTTGATGTGATCATCTCTGTTGGTTATAGAGTAAAATCAATACAAGGAACCAAGTTCCGTCAATGGGCCACGCAAAGACTAAAAGATTATTTGGTAGAGGGCTATGCAATAAATCAAGAAAGATTAAACCAATTACAAAAAACAATACAATTAATTGAAAGCACCGGTAAAACAGATGAGCTTTCATTGAACGAGGCTAAAGGTCTTTTAAACATAATAACAAATTATACAAACAGTTTTGTTTTGTTAAACCGTTTCGATAGTCATGAACTTGAAACCACCAAACTAAGTGAGGAGATCACTTACCAAATAAAATATCCTGAAGCCGTTAATGTTATAAAAGAATTAAAAAAAGTTCTTGTTTCTAAAAGAGAAGCAACAGGCTGGTTTGGCAAAGAAAAAGACAAAAGTCTTGAAGGCCTTCTTGGTAACATTGTACAAAGTTTTGCCGGAAACTATTTATACCGGAGCATTGAAGAGCAGGCTTCTCACCTTTTATATTTTATAATAAAAAATCATCCTTTTACCGATGGCAATAAACGAATAGGTGCGTTCTTATTCATATGGTTCTTGCAAAAAAACAAACACCGTTTCAAAAGATCAGGCGAAGTAAAAATAAACGATAACGGTTTAACGGCACTTGCATTGTTAGTTGCACAAAGTAACCCAAACGATAAAGAGCTAATGATAAAACTGATCGTTAATTTGATTAATGGACAATAGTATATGTCAAAGCCACCGTCTTCCGTTGAATTTGCGTTTGTCTCCGAATAAACCCCTCCGCCATATGCCAAGGCAAAAATGGCGTCTCCCCTTACCCTTCGACAAAAGCTCAGGGACCGAGGGGAGAAAAGGTATACGTATTATTTATTCTTATATTTACATAATGAACTCCTACGCAATTGCAATACATGGTGGTGCAGGTACAATTTTAAAAAGTACCATGACGCCGGAAAAAGAATTAGCTTATAAAACAGCTTTGCAAAATGCTATTGCTGCCGGAGAAAGTATTTTACAAAAAGGCGGCAGAAGCATAGACGCAGTTGAAGCTGCAATAAGAAGTTTGGAAGATTGTCCGTTATTTAACGCCGGAAAAGGCGCTGTGTTCACACACGATGGCAAACACGAAATGGATGCTTCTCTTATGAATGGAAAAGATCTTACAGCCGGCGCAGTTGCCGCAGTACAAAATATTAAAAACCCAATTAGCCTCGCACGCGCTGTGATGGATAAGTCGGAACACGTTTTTATGTCGGGAGCAGGAGCGCAGGAATTCGCTAAAAAAATAAATGCAGAATTCATGCCCGACGATTATTTTTTCGTTCAACAACGTTACGATCAATTACAGGAAGCTCTGAAAACCGATTCTGTGGTTATGGACCACACCGTTAGTAAGGATAACAAAGAAAAAAAATTCGGAACGGTTGGTGCTGTTGCTTTAGATCTGCACGGTAATATCGCCGCAGGAACTTCAACCGGCGGCATGACGAATAAAAAACATGGTCGCGTTGGCGATACTCCGATCATCGGCTCTGGCACTTACGCGAATAATAAAACCTGCGCGGTTTCATGTACCGGTCATGGTGAATTTTTTATACGGTCAGTTGTTGCTTATGATATTTCCTGTTTAATGGAATACAAAGGACTAAGTTTAAAAAAAGCCTGCGATATTGTGGTGATGGATAAATTAGTGAAGATAGGAGGCGAAGGCGGACTAATTGCACTCGACGCAAAAGGAAATATCGAACTTCCGTTTAATTCTGACGGAATGTACCGCGCTTCAAAAAGATCAGATCAGGATCTGTTTATTGGAATTTATAAAGACTAAATATTCTGTTTAGGGACTACAGGTTTAAAATAATCAATAATTAATTTTTTACTTTTCAGATCGAAATGATCGCCTAGCGACATAACATGCACAATTAAATTTTCTATTGAAACAGGTTCTCCCATTTCAACATCCGTCATGTTTGTGCTCCGCATATTTGTTG
>JANYCL010000313.1 GCA_025360355.1 Sphingobacteriaceae bacterium | reverse complement strand
CTAGTGTTACGCCACTTTTTTTAAGAGCGATGTTATTTAATTTTATAGTTGCGGCGCTGTCGTAATTTATTTTTTCACTTAAGTAATTGGCATACCCGATAGCAGAAATTTTAACCAGGTAAGCACCTTTCTTTATGTTTGAGAAACAGAACTCACCATTCTCGCCTGTGATCTCACCTTTGCAAATAGTACTATCCTCTTTTAAAAGAGCAATGGTAATGAAAGGCATTGGCGCTTTTAAACTGTCGGTGACCTTAGCACTAATGGAACATTGAGAGAAAGAGAAATTGTTGACTGATTGGAGAATCACTACTAAAAAAGTGCAGACTATTTTAATTCTGTGCATAGAAACGGGTTGCCCTAACGTTTAAATTGTGTTAAGGTTATAGAGTATACACTGTAAATGCTGAAAAGTTCAATTTGGAACAAGAATTTTTATTTATTTTTTCATTCTCTTATATAAGATCTGCCAGTTCAGAGTCCAGGTTTTCCCGTTGTCTGATGAGTTTTCCCAATCCCATGTAAAATTTTCTTGTGTTATATCTTTAAATACCATCCGCTGAATTACTGACTGGCCTTTTTTATTGATGTTACTTCTTTCGAAAATTCTTTTTTCACCATCGAGTTTTCCTTCAAAATCCAAATAAGCTCCGCTATTATCTACCCAAGTCTGAAACCATTTTTGTTTTTGTTTATCGTAAACTGTCCAACTGCCGCCTTCAAATCCTTTTGATGCGCCATCGGTGATACTAAATTTTTCATGGATCACCCATCCGCTAAATTCTTTGGTTAAATGATTTTGGCCAAGCAGTTTTACTTTTCCATTCTCGTTCCATGAAGCTTCCCAATCTCCAACCCAAAAATCATACAAGGTAGAATCTGTTAGTTTTAAATTTATTTTATCCATACGCGCTTCTCGAGACTTAAAGCCCATTAATATTATTACGCTTACTAAAGCAAGAAAAAAATGTTTGATCGTTTTCATTATCGTTCATTCGTTTATACTAAAGTAATTATTGAATGACGAAAGTACTTAACCCAGAATGGGGGATTTCCTTTAATTGAAACAATTAATCTTATAGTCCGCTTCCGAAATGAACCAGACTTTCGCGCTTTACAGGTTTTATGGTGAGAACAGGGATACTGCTTAGTTCTATTATCTTATCACATTGCATTCCGCCGATCAGTCTGCTAAATTTGTGCGAACTGTTATTCATTTGTATGATAAGGTCAGCTTCATTTTGTTTGGCGTAATCTACAATACTCTCGATCGGATAACGGGAAGGGATCGATTTATTTGTACATTTTACATTTCTTTTTTTTATGAATTGTTTAACCTGTTGCATGTATGGTAAGATCTTATCTTCATAAGCTGCATCTGCAGGATCAAATACAGTTACGATACGGATCTCGGCATTGTAAAATTTTGCGATATGAATTGCTGTGTCTACTTTTTCATTTGTTTCAGGACTAAGATCAAACGGCATTACAATTGTTTTGCATCCCGTTGAATTATTTTTTGAGCGGACAGTAAGAACTTCGCAAGGCGGATCTTTTAAAAAATTACCAAATGCACTGCGTCCCAAAAAAGTTCTTACTCTTACAGGATTTTCTATTCCTGTAACAATTAAGTTAGATAAAAGGGTTTTTGCAATTTTTTTAGTCTCCTCGTATATATCACCTTTCACGCAGGAAAAGCCGCACGACAAACCACTTTCTTTTTCTGTGGCAGTTGCAAGTTCGCGCAATAGGTCCTCTTGTTTCTCTTCCGGTTTATGGAATGCATGAAGTAAAAATAATTTCGATCCGGTAAAACGGGCAATGTTATAAGAATATTTTAGTGCAGTTATTGATTGTTCCGAAAAATCTATTGGTATTATAATAGTTCCGTTTTCCTTTATTTTCATAATTTATGTTTCATCAAAAGTATTACGAAGAGGTTAATTCAACATTTTGCCAGTGTTAACAGCAGTATTTTTTGCTAACAGGAAAATGTTAGCAGTGAGGCCTGGATGGGTTTAGCGCGATCGGACTCACCCTCTTATCCCTCTCTACCCTAGAGAGGGACGATTCATTCGTTTTCAGGAAGAGAT
>JANYCL010000280.1 GCA_025360355.1 Sphingobacteriaceae bacterium | reverse complement strand
CCTGTAAAAAACCATGGAGTATTATCAGAGGTATAAGAAGATTGGTAATTCCAGTTTTCAAAATTATTAGCCGATAATAGACCTACGTATGACCTAAAAATACCAAAATCCACATTAACTCCCTTCAACCAATTAAAGCGATGTCCTGCATAACCCTCTGCAATATTTCGCATTGCAGTATACAAATCGTATTGACCTCTTAAAGGAGTTAAATCGTTACGCGGTATAGCTGTTACTCTAGTACCGAATTGAAGAATTATTTTCGCGTGGTTATTCTTATCATGAAATTCGCCGCCACCTTCGATGTAAGAAATATTTAATTCATTTGAACGGAAAGTTGCTGTTGATCCGCAATTAGTATGATCAATCGGATCGTTGAATGAATAATTATAATTGGCATCAAAAGTAACTGTTCCGCTGAAATATTTGCTTTCTAAAACATGATTGTGTTTTCTATCATTACCCTGTGCCCAAGTAAAATCGAACTCCTTTTCAGCTTTTATGGTATCCTTAGTTTCTATATTTTCCTGTCCAAAAACAAAAACAGAGTAAAAGATGATAAGAAAAATAGTTTTTATTTTGCTGCTCATAAATTTAATAGTAAAATTATATGTCGGAGTTTGGCTTCTAAAGATACAGTTTCTTTAATTATTACTAAAATGTCAATCGATATTAATTGATAATATGGTTTCGTAATTGAATAAATCTCTATTACACTGAAACTCACTATATGTATTAGCTCTATTTCGTGTTTTATGAAATATTAAACCAGAGGTTCAAAAACCAAAGCATATCTAATGAAATTAAGGCCTTTTTTGTCTGCTTTTTGTGTATAACAATTTTCTATTCTTATTAGGAAAATCGTATAATTGTTAACTGAAAAAAAACGAAAAATATCAGTGTTTTATACTAAGACCCAAATAGATGAGTAAGACAAAAAGAGAGCCCCTGGCCATTGTAGGAATTGGATGTAGATTTCCCGGAGACGTTAATTCACCCGAAGAGTTCTGGAATTTATTAATTGAGAAAAAAGACGCTCTCACAGAGATCCCAAAAGATCGCTGGGATGAAGATGCCCTATACGCACCGGAATTCAGAAGAGCAGGAAAGATCAGCGTAAAACGCGGTGGTTTTATTAATAATGTTGACAAGTTCGATGCAGGATTTTTTGGCATCTCCCCTCTGGAAGCATCAAGAATGGATCCACAACAGCGCATGTTACTCGAAGTATCATACGAAGCTGTTCAGGACGCAGGTTTTAGATTAAACGATTTAGAAGGCTCACGTACCGCTGTGTTTGTTGGTATTTCTGCTCACGATTACGGTGATATTCAAAATACCCCTAGTGAAAGAGTTAATATTGGAGCGCATACAAATGTTGGTGCTGCAATGTGTATTGCCGCCAATAGAATTTCATATTCATACAATTTAAAAGGACCAAGTTTCGCTCTCGACACAGCTTGTTCTTCTTCGCTTAATGCGATTCACATGGCTTGCCGTACCATTTGGGAAGGTGATGCGGATGCTGCTTTTGCAGGAGGAGTTAACTCTATTTTAAAACCTGAACCTCAAATGGGATTCAGTAAAGGAGGATTCCTTTCTCCTGATGGTACTTGTTATTCTTTTGATGACCGCGGTAATGGTTATGTAAGAAGTGAAGGTGCAGGATTAATTATTATCAAACGTTTAACTGATGCAGAAAAAGATGGCGATAATATTTACGCTGTTATCCGTGGTTCTGCAGTTAATCAGGATGGTGCAACAAAAGGAATTTCAGTTCCTAATCCAATTGCACAACAAGATCTTTTGGTTGATGCATACATTGACGCAGGTATCGATCCACATGATGTGCAATATGTAGAAGCGCACGGTACCGGAACTTTCGTTGGAGATCCCATTGAAACAAATTCTATTGGGAAAGTTATTGGTAAAGACAGAGAAGATGATTGTTACATCGGTTCAGTAAAATCAAATATCGGGCACTTAGAGCCTGCTTCAGGTGTTGCGGGTATTTCAAAATTAGCATTAGCATTAAAACACAATATCATT
>JANYCL010000234.1 GCA_025360355.1 Sphingobacteriaceae bacterium | reverse complement strand
CCTGTAATTAATATTACTTTGTTGCTGAGTTCTGCATTGATGAGATCATTATCTAATTCAATTGGTTCGCGTTCTAAAAGATCTTCAATGTTTACGCCGCGTAATTGATTAAAACTTAATTCGCCATTGATCCATTTTGTTGCAGGAGGAACATTTAATAAACGGACATTATTATTTAAACACCAATCCGCAATTTCATTCTTTTTGGCAGGAGAAAGATTTTGAATACTGATAATTACAGATTCAATATCATTTTCTTTCACCAATTTTGCAATCTCAGAAAAAGGATAAACAAAAGCGCCTTCGAGACTTCTTCCTTTTTTATTTTCATCATCATCAATAAAACCAACTACTTTATATTTTATGGCGGCATCTCTGTCTAAAGTCCGTTTTGTAATTATCCCACCTTCACCGGCTCCATAAATTATAACATTTATTTTTCCGCGCTCGGGATTTTTACTTTCGAAGTAAATTGCTTTTATGGCGAGACGGGAACTGATCATGATAAATAAAGTAACAAGCGCGTCAATTACAATTACTGAGTTCGGGATAACATAATAACCTTTAACATAAAGAATAATTATATTGGTGAGGAACATCATTATACTTCCTAATATCACCACACCTAATATTCTCAACGCATCGCGTGAACCTGTATAGCGAACAACTCCTTTATACGTTTTTGAAATAAAGAACGAAACAAAACGTATGCTTAATAATATTGCATAATCTTTCGGAAGATTAGTTAGATCGGTATCAGGAATGTTCTCGAAATTAAATCTCAGAAAAAAAGCAAGCGTCAACGAAAAAGCACAAATGATAATATCAATGATCAGTATCGACCACCGCGGTAAATTGTATTTCCAGAAGAAACTTAATAACCTTGACATATCAGGTAAAGTTAGCTATTTTTTTTGAGTCGTATTGGTAGTTGTTGGGGCAGCCGTATTGGTGGTAACTATCTTCACCTTCTCAACCGGTTGTATTGGGGGATTTAACTTTACCGGGGCTTGTTTAAAGGGCTTATCGGAGGCAACAATCTCGCAATAGGTACAAATTTCCTTTAATTTCACTTTCATCTCACAATCACTCGGCTGCACATAAATTTTCTTTTTGGTGCTATCAGGCATCATGAATTCCATGTCGGTGGCCAGAGTTCTTGGTCCTTCAAAAATAAATGGTTCGGTAAATTTTTCTTCAAGATGAATATCCTTGATATGAATTTTTTTATCAAAGATCATTGTGTACAATTCGAAAATAGCGCGCGTAATTTTAATGGAGATCTCATTTTTTTTGCTGTCGTAATACACTTTTACATTACCAACAACTTTTGAAGTATAATTGAACGGACCAACATCCACTCTCGCGTCACAAGTAAAATCGCTGCTATCGGGTTTTAAATTTATTTTGGGATTAATTATTTTCCAATGATACTTACCTTTGATCAACATCACTTCATAATCGCTCTCACCGCTTATTTCACCAATGGCGACAAATACTTTGTTGATCGCTTCTTCATGAAGACTCACACTAAAATCATTATACTTTTGGGAAAAAGAGTTTACAACACAAAGTGCAATAAAAATAAAAACCATCTGCCATTTGCCCTTTTCCATCTTACATTATTTTATCTCCCATTCTTTCCAGTCCATCTCTTCTCCTGTGAGAATTCCCAAATAACTATGAAAACGCTCTTCAGATATTTCCCCTTTTTCAACGGCGTCTTTTACTGCGCATTTTGGTTCGTTAATATGTAAGCAGTTATTAAACTTACAATCGTTCATTCTGTCTCTGATCTCAGGGAAATAATGTCCGACCTCTTCTTTTTTCATTTCCACCAATCCTAATTCCTTAATTCCGGGCGAATCAATAATGTATCCGCCAAAACTTAATTCATGTAATTCTGCAAAAGTTGTTGTGTGCATTCCTTTTGCATGAGCAGCAGAAATATTCCCCGTTTTTATTGTTAATGTTGGCTCAATTGCATTTATCAATGTTGATTTTCCTACTCCTGAATGTCCGGCAATGAGAGTGGTTTTATCCTTTAATAAAGTTTTTACTTTCTCTAAATTTTGTCCGCTTAAACTACTCACTACTAAACATTCGTAACCGACTTTTGTATAAATATCAATTATTTGTTGCTGGAGATTTAGTGATTCCTCATCTAAAATATCAGCTTTATTAAAAATTATTTTAGCGGGAATAGAATATGCTTCGGCTGTAATTAGAAATCTGTCAATAAATCCCAAACTCGTTCGCGGCGACACTATAGTCGCAACCAAAACAGCCTGATCGAGATTACTCGCTAATATTTGTGCTTGTTTTGAGAGATTGATGGATTTACGGATGATATAATTCCGCCTCGGGTAAATTTTACTAATAATATTATCTTCTCCGTCTTCCTCTACATCTACCTGATCCCCCACAGCAACGGGATTGGTGGTTTTGCGACCATCAAGTCTGAGTTTTCCCTTTAAAACGCAATCCACAACCTTGCCTTTATCTATTCTTACCAAATAATGGCTTCCTGTTGATTTAGTTACAATTCCTGTCATTTCATCACAAATCTACAAAACGGTTTAATTTTATTAGATTTGTACAAATAATAATTATGTCAATAGTTGTTAATAACATCACTAAGCTCTACGGCTCTCAAAAGGCCCTCAATAATGTTTCTTTTAGTGTAGAGACAGGGCAAATTGTTGGATTTTTAGGTCCGAACGGCGCCGGTAAGAGTACCATGATGAAAATTATTTCATGTTATATCCCTCCTACTCAAGGAACCGTGACGGTTTGCGGTTTTGATATTTTAGAACAGCCTCTTGAAGTAAAAAAACAAATTGGTTATTTGCCGGAACATAATCCGTTGTATTTGGATATGTACGTAAAAGAATTTTTAGAATTTGTTGGCGGATTATACAAAATAAAAAATATTAAAAACCGTGTCGCCGAAATGATCGAGCTCACAGGTTTACAAGTTGAACAAAAGAAAAAAATAGGTGCTTTGTCTAAGGGATATCGTCAGCGTGTAGGTTTAGCGCAAGCTATCATTCACGATCCTAAAGTTTTAATTATGGATGAACCTACAACGGGATTAGATCCCAATCAATTAGAAGAGATCCGTTCACTTATTATCAGACTAGGAAAAGAAAAAACGGTGATGTTAAGCACGCACATCATGCAGGAAGTGGAAGCTGTTTGTGATAAAGTAATAATTATTAATAAAGGTGAGATCGTTGCTAACGAAAGCACAGCAACATTACAAAAAGCTACGCAAAAACAATTATACACAGTTGAATTTGATAAATCGATTTCGAAAAACAGTCTGAAAAGTATTGAAGGCGTAAATGAAGTAACTCAATTGAACGACAACACATGGCAAATAAGCACCGGCATTGAAAAAGATATCCGTAAAGAAATTTTTGATTTCGCAGTTCAAAACAAACTATCGGTTTTAACTTTAAATAAAGAAGAACAGAAACTGGAAGATGTATTTAAGCAATTAACTAAATAATTATCCGGTGACTGAACGAAGTCAAAACCTACTTACACAACTCGCCCATTTTAACTGAGGCCTTCTCGTATTTTAAGTCAACAGCCTTTTTAAGATCAGCGCAGCTTTCTGTTTTCTTGCCTGAATAATTATTTGACAAGCCGCGGTAATAATAAGCTTCTCCATATTCCGGTTTCATTTCAATAGCTTTTGTAAAATCAATTATTGCCATTGCATCATTTTGCTGAGTATAATAACACAATCCTCTTTCGAAAAATGCTTTTGCGTATTTTGGACTTAATTTAAGCGCTTCGGTATGATCAGCAATCGCACCAGTGTAATCTTTTATTTGGTATTTGCTTAATCCACGCTGTACATAAGTATCTGCATGTTTTTTTATCGCTAAGGCTCTATCGCAATCTTTTATAGCACCTGTATCATTT
>JANYCL010000220.1 GCA_025360355.1 Sphingobacteriaceae bacterium | reverse complement strand
TCCTGCTCCGGCTCTAAAACCATTTCTTTCAAAATCAGTATAACCATCCTGCAATAATTGTCCGGTAGTATTTCCTGCAGCATCAATTGAAGTCCTTTTTTGTGAATTAGGAGTGTGTGAACTTAATTGAGCGTTACCGCTTGCAAAAACATTTACTCCAAAATTATTTTTACGGAAATTTACATTTACTGAGCCTGTTTCAAAACGCGTTCCTGCATTCAGACTAACATTTCCATTAATGCCTTGCACTTTATTTTCTTTTAGAATTATATTAATTATTCCTCCGGTTCCTTGCGCATCATATTTTGCTCCCGGACTGGTAATTGCTTCAATACTTTTTATCTGACTCGCGGGAATGGAAGCTAATGCATCAGCTAAACTATTACCAAACATAGTGGATGGTTTTCCGTTTATTAGAAAACGAATGTTGGAATTGCCTTGAAGTTCCACTGTACCATCGAGATCAACTGTAACTTGCGGAACTTTTCTAAGCACATCAATTGCCGCGCCACCTTGCGAAGTAATATCATTCTCAACATTATAAACTATTTTATCAATTTTGTTTTCAATGATTTCTGTTTTTGTAACAACAGTCACTTCCTGCAAAGTTGTGCGGGCGCTTGCTAAATTTATGTTACCGATGTTTACTTCAGGGTTCGCGTTGTTTATTTGAATATTCTCTTTTGATCCTTTCTTATAACCGATGTAGTAAATAACAATTTTATAAGTTCCATCAGTAATGCCTTTGATAGTGAACATTCCTTTTTCGTTTGAGGTTGTTCCGTTTATTTCTTTACCGGTTTCCTGAACTAATAATCCTATACTCGCATAATCAATTGGGGCTCCGGAAGCAGAATCAACAATACGTCCGGAAATTTTTCCTTGTGCATTTATCCGAACTGAAGAGAAAAATAAGATCGTCAAAAACAGAATTCTATAAGTACAATTTTTTGACATAATCCGGCTGCGATTTAGCGCGTAAAGATAAGCATTTATTGGAAGTCCTTAAAAGTTCCGTCTTTTTTCATGACTGAGAATTTATTTTTTGGTTGTACTATTTTACTGATGTCAGAAATGCTCATTTGACCTTTATAATAAACTTCAGTAATATTTTCACCCGGTACGTTCTTTATAGATTTATTTATAATTTCCTTTCCATTTTTGTTTCTTACAACTTTAGTTACCTCATATCCGTTTCCGGTACCGAAAAAAGGTGATTTAACAGCATTGTACCAATAAATATCACCATTGGTTTGCTTTTCGATAACCATAAGCTCGTAGCCTTTACCATTTTTATTTAAAGTGTTTACAATATAATATTTTCCGGCTTTAAACATCATAACTGAATCCGATAAAAATGTAGGAATTCTTTGAGAAGAAATAATTTTTCCCGTACTGTCTTTTGTGGATGAAGTTTGTACCATTCCTTCGTTGGAGATCATGATAGTATCTGTATCGATCCAGGTTCCCTGCAATTCCTGCGGCACAGAATTTACCCGAACTCCGCCTTTAGGTTGCGGCATATCAAAATATACTCCAACACATGAAGTGAGAAAAGTTAAAATCGAAATAAGAAATACGTTTAATTTTTTCATAATATTTTTAATTATACTTTCTTGTCTTTTTTATTTACAATGCGCCGGATGTACTTTTCAGTAGGCAAAAGGGATGACTGTATGCGTCTTGCATAATAAATACTATCCATAATGTTTTTATTTTTTTCTTCAACTTCTCTATTCTTTTCTTCAATGATCAATTTTTGTTTATTAGTGAGTCTGAATCTTTTATATAAGAGCGCTGAAAATATTATAACAATTAATAAAACAAAGCCAATCGAATATGTAATGAAAATTTGTCTTTTCCTTTCTTCTGCATTGATCGCTTGTTGAGCTTCAGTTTTTACTTTTAACTCCGCTTCTTTTTTATCTACTTCAAATTGAGTTTTAAGATCTCCCAGTTGTTTACTGTTTTCGATATTAAAAATACTATCGGTCAGGTTTATGTTATCAGAATCTGGCCAATCATAATTATGATAATAAAAATTATAAAGCATGTCTTAATTATTGCGACTCTTCATTACAGATATGTAAAGAAATAAATGATATTGAAATGGAAAGACAAAATTATGCAATTTTAGCAAGTGCAAATTACAAATTAGGTAATTACAAATTGGCTTATGATTATCACGTAAATTTCAAAAACCTGACCGATAGTATTTTTAATATCGAAAACAGTAAACAACTGGGAGATCTTAAAACTCAATTTGAAGTAGATAAAAAAGAAGCGGAGTTAAAAGTAAAAACTGAAGCTCAACAAG
>JANYCL010000218.1 GCA_025360355.1 Sphingobacteriaceae bacterium | reverse complement strand
CTTGAAAAAGTAAAAGGAAATAAAATTATTGTTAAGACCTGTGCTGAAGGAGCAGTTTTTAAAACTTTAGATGGCGTTGATAGAAAATTATCAGCGAAAGATCTGATGATCTGTAATGAGAAAGAACCAATGTGCATTGCCGGTGTGTTTGGCGGATTAGAAAGTGGTGTGACAGAAAAAACGACTGCGATATTTTTAGAGAGTGCGTATTTTAACAGTGATTTCATTCGTAAAACAGGAAAACATCACGGATTAAAAACGGATGCATCTTTCCGTTTTGAGAGGGGAACAGATCCTGAAATGACAGTTACCGCTCTGAAACGTGCCGCAGCATTGATCTTGGATATTTGTGGCGGTGCTGTAAGTATGGAAATAAAAGATCTGTACCCTGAAAAATTAGAACCGTATAAAGTTCCATTCTCTTATGGAAATTGCCGTGATTTGATCGGTAAGAATATTGATACGAGTATTATTAAAAACATAATTACTTCCTTAAATATTGAAATCGACAATGAAAGTTCGGATGGTTTATTGTTGAATGTACCGCGTTTTAAAACCGATGTAACACGTGAAGCAGATGTGATCGAAGAGGTAATGCGCATTTATGGTTATAATAATATTGAAACAAGTGATCATTTTAGTTTTGGAGTTCAGAATATAAATATTGCGAACGACTATAAATTAGAGAATACAATTTCAAACATTTTAATTTCGAACGGCTTTAGTGAAATAATGTCTTTATCGCTAACGAAAGAAAGTTATTATAAAGCGGACGAAAATTTAGTAAATGTTTTAAATCCGCTGAGTCAGGATTTGAATGTATTACGCAGTGAAATGTTGTATAGTGGTTTGGAAGCTATTTCTTATAACTCTAACCGTAAAAATGCGGATCTGAAGTTCTTTGAATTTGGTAAAACGTATTCAAAAAATAATGAAGGCGACTTCAAGTATGCCGAGCAAAAACATTTAAGTTTATTTGTAAGCGGTAAAAAAACGATTGAAAATCCCTATGCAAAAGCCGCTGATGTTGATTTTGCATTTGTGAAAGCATGTGTTGAAGCGATCTTGAAAAAATTAGGAATTGAGAAATATACAAGTTCGGAAAGTACGGATGCTAATTTAAATTACGGTTTAAGCTATACAGCTAAAAAGAAAACTCTTGTTCAGTTTGGCTGTGTAAACAAAACTGTTCTTAAAAAATTTGATATAAGTCAATCTGTTTTTTATGCTGATTTTAATTTCGAAGCTTTATTGGAACTAAGCAGCAAAACAAAAATTGAGTATACAGAAATACCAAAATTCCCTTCTGTACGCAGGGATCTTGCTATGTTACTTGATAAAACAGTTAAATATCAGCAAATAGAAGAATTGGCCTATGCTGCTGAACGAAAATTTTTGAAGGATGTGAATTTATTTGACATTTATGAGGGAGATAAGATCGGCAGCGGAAAAAAATCGTATGCAGTGAGTTTTACATTGCTGAACGAAGAAAGCACACTTACAGATAAGCAGATCGAAAGCATAATGGAAAAATTAATTAACACGTATAAAGAAAAACTAAACGCAGAATTAAGAGGATAATTTAAATAGTATAAACCAATAAACCCAAATAAAAATGAAACAATTTTTACTCGCTTTATTAATTTTATCAGCCGGCTTTATGAAGTCGCAATGTACTTTATCACCATCCGTAACTCCTCCGAGTTGTCCGGGTAACTGTGATGCTAAAGTTACCTTTAGTTTAAGCAGTGGATGTACTGCTTTTCCTTACAGTCTTGTAATTAACGGAGGAACATGTACACCAACAGGAACTTTTGTAATGAGCAGTTCTAGCATTACCTTTAGTAATCTTTGTAGTTGCAGCAGTCCGATATCTGTTATTCTTTATGGTGCAAGTCCTATTCCGATCACGTTTACAACGATCACTATTTTTGGTGGTGTGCCTCTTACGCTTGTGCCTGCTGCTTTTCCTGCAACATGTTCTACTTGTTGTGATGGAAGTGTTACGGCAACAACTATTGGCGGAACCGCTCCTTATACCTACACTTGGACAC
Organism: Sphingobacteriaceae bacterium; assembly: GCA_025360355.1. Classification (GTDB taxonomy): domain Bacteria; phylum Bacteroidota; class Bacteroidia; order B-17B0; family Aurantibacillaceae; genus JAHEYG01. The sequence continues at coordinate 6,442 of JANYCL010000218.1, read as the reverse complement.
CAGCAGTATCTACTACTTCAGTTCTTAATACTGCTTGCGTTGGTGTATACACAATTTGTGCATCAGATAGTAAAGGCTGTAACGCGTGCCAAACTACTACAGTAAATTTTATTCCTACAGGTATAATTGAAAATGAAATTACGCCTGTTAAAATTGCATATTTTAAAGAAGAAATAGTAATTAGCGATATAATGCCAATCAATAATTTAAATGTTTATGATCTAACCGGACGTTTAGTATTTAAAAATGAAAATTCAGGACAAAAAGAAATTCGTTTATATAAAGGTCAGTTCAATAAAGGAATTTATGTAATAAGTGTGGAAGGTAGCCGACGCCTCTCGAAACATAAGATCATTATAGAATAGATAATCTATTAATTTATTAGCGAAAGCCCGATTTTAGCCATAAAATCGGGCTTTTGTATTTAAATCGCTTGATTTTTAACTAAAAAATAGTATTTTTATTCAATTAAAATATCACCTTTTTTATGGCGGAAACACAAGACAAAGCAACATTCCTTTATCATTGGTTAAAAGAATGCGAAAAAGAAAATATCATTCTCTGTTTTCAGGGAGATTTTAATCAGGACCTGGTAAATGCAATTTTATTATTAGCGGAACGTGGTCCGGATGTACAAAGCAGTTCAACTGTAGTGCGTGCACGCGTGTTTTCAGTTTTGGTAGAATGTATGCAGAATATCCGTAAGTATGGCGCGCCAAGTGCGAACAGTGATCTGAAACCCGGAATTGTTATTGTTTGTATAGATCCGAAAGGTTATACATTAAAAACCGGAAATTTTATTGACAACGCCTCTGTTGCAATGCTTAAAGAAAAATTAGATTCTGTTATTAAATTAAATAAAGAAGAATTAAAAGATCTGCATAAAAAAGTTTTAGGTGAAACAAAACTTTCCGAAAAATCAGGAGCGGGTTTAGGTTTAATAAGTATTGGCCGTAAATCAGATGGCATGGGTTATGTATTTAAAACTATCGATGATAAAAATTCTTTTTATTCACTCGATGTGTTCATTTCTAATACTTCTAAATAACATTTATGGAAGCGTTAAGAATTGAAGCTACTATTGATACACCCGGAATTATTTTGGATTCTTCAAATAATATATTCGAGATCTCGGGAAAATCATATCCTGAAGATACCAAGGAATTTTATGCCGAAGTACTTCATTGGATGGATCTGTATGTAGTTACTCCAAATTCTAAAACCAATTTCGTTTTCAAATTAAAATATTTCAATTCTTCTTCTTACAAACCCATTTTTGACATTTTAGCTAAGCTTGAGATCATCAAGGAAAAAAATTGCGAGGTAAAAATAGAATGGCATTATAAAACCGGCGATTCAGACATGCTGGAAGCTGGTGAAGAGTTTGCCGATCTGTTTGATCTACCTTTCACTTACAACACTTTTTAGAAAGGAAACGGATGCGGAACTTTTTTAAAATAATTTTTTTAACCGCATCTCTATTCAGTTTCTGCATACTCTATTCTCAAAAACAATGTGATCAACTTAAATTTAAAAATTATGGTACCGATCAGGGACTAGCCGTAACAACGGCATTTTCTATTGTGCAGGATGATTATGGGTTTTTGTGGATCGCAAGTATTGATGGTTTGATCCGCTACGACGGTTATAAATTTGTAGCCTACAAAAATAATTTTAATGATTCAAGTTCAATTTCTGATAATACAATTTCCTATTTAAGTAAAGGAAGATCGAACAGGATCTGGATGGGAACTTATTCGGGCGGATTAAATTCACTTGATGCCACTACCGGAAAATTTAAACGATATGTCAATAATTCCGGCGATAAAAACAGCATAAGCAGTAACAGAGTATGGGCAGTTTTAGAAGATGATAATGGTATTGTTTGGGCGGGAACAGATAACGGATTAAACCGTATTGATATTAAAACAAATAAAGTAACCCGCTATTACCACGATGAGAGAAGTAAAAATAGTTTGTGCGAGAGTACTATTTTAAGTCTTGCAAAAGATAAGCAAGGCGTTTTATGGATCGGAACGGTAAATGGATTAAGCCGTGCACCACTTGATTTGAATCAATACGTTAGAGAATTCATTAATTACAAAAATAACGGGAGTGATATAAGCTCGTTAGGTAGCAACATGGTGATGTCGTTTTTAGAAACTAAAGACGGCTCGATGTATGTAGGAACTACAAATGGTTTGAGTAAATTTGTGAGTACAAAAAATAATTTTGAAACTACAAGATTTTCTGAGCAGCCTGATTCTCTTTCTGAGCGGGTTTATTCTTATTTAAACAGTTATGGTGATAATGCGATCCGTTCGATGTATGAAGATAAGAACCAGCATTTGTGGTTATCAACGGATAAAGGATTAAAAATTTTAAAACCTATTGAAGGAACTTATGTTTCGTACATGGCAGAACCTGGAAACAGACAAGCCATAAGTGCCGATCTGTTGTCAGGGATGTATGAAGATAAAGCGCATAATTTATGGATAGGATCACTAGCCGGGGGCATAAACAAAGTGGATCTAAAGCCACAGAAATTTTTATTATGTCAAACGCAAAATGGAAATCCTGCTAAGCTTAGTAAAAATAATATCCGTTCTATTTACGTGGATAGTAAAAATACATTGTGGATAGGAACCTTTGAAGGCGGCGTTAACAAAATGAGAGACGCGGATGAAGGATTCTCAAGAATAAAAGAAAGGGAATTAGGTAATGAAAATATCTGGTCCATTTTTGAAGACAGCAAAAAACAAATGTGGTTCGGAACCAGTAATGGATTGTTCTGCTATAATCAGTCGACGGAAGAAATAAAACAATATAAGAACGACAAAAAAAATAATGAGAGTATAAGTAATGACATTGTACGCTGGATTTTTGAAGATAGTAAAGGAAATATTTGGATTGGAACTGAAATGGGTTTGAATCGTTTCGAAGTTTCTTCACAAACCTTCATGCGTTTTATTCATGATCCCAAAAAACAAAATTCGCTTAGTCATAATACAGTTTGGACCATCCAGGAAACATCTGGTGCCATTTGGATCGGAACAGATAACGGTTTGGATAAATTAAGTTTGGATGGTCAGGGAAATCCATTGGTTTTCAAAAACTATTATCCTGAGAAAGAAAATAAAAATAGTTTAAGCAATCGTTCTATTCGTTCCATTTGGAAAGATAAGAATGGATATTTCTGGATCGGAACAAGTAACGGCTTAAATAAATTTGATCCGATTCGCGAAACGTTTTCGCGTTTTAATGAAGAGGACGGATTAGCTAATGCATATATCTATGGTGTGTTAGGAGATAATAAAGGAAATTTATGGATGAGCACGAACCATGGTATTTCGAAATACGAATTAATTAATTCTAAATTCAGAAACTATGATAAGCCGGATGGATTACAAAATAATGAATTTAATACAGGTGCTTATTTTAGAAGTAAGAGCGGCGAATTATTTTTTGGCGGTCCTGATGGATTTAACCGTTTTTTCCCTGATAGTTTATCAGAAAACAGAATTGTGCCACCGGTTGTTATCACCAGCATAAAAATATTTGGCGAGGAATATAATAAAGGAAATTATGCAGCTGACATAAAAGAAATTTCTTTAGAGCACGATCAGAATGTAATTTCATTTGAGTTCTCCGCTTTGGATTTTACATTGCCGGAAAAGAATTTGTACTCTTATAAATTGGTTGGTTTTGACAAAGACTGGATCAAACCCGGAATGAATCGTTTTGTTAGTTACACCAACTTAGACCCGGGTGAATATACATTTATGGTGAAGGCCTCAAATAATGATGGCACATGGAATGAGAACGGTATTGTTATTAAATTAACTATTGTGCCGCCATTCTGGAAAACACTTTGGTTTAAGATCGCAGTAACACTGACATTTATTTTATTGGTGTATTCTTTTTTCAAAACGCGGATAAATCGTTTAAGAAAAACGCAGGCAAAATTGGAAGCGCAGGTTACAGCTAAAACAAGAGAGCTGCGCGAAGAAAAGGAATTAGTGGATAAACAAAATGAGTTAATTGAAAAGAAAAATCATAGCATCACATCTTCGATCCGTTATGCAAAACGAATTCAGGAATCCATTCTTCCTATAAAAGAAAAATTAAACGAATTAATTCCTGAATCGTTTATTTTCTTTAAACCAAAAGATATTGTAAGCGGTGATTTTTATTGGTTCACAAATTATAAAGGAACAATTCTGATCGCAGCTGCAGATTGTACAGGACATGGTGTGCCGGGAGCTTTCATGAGTTTAATTGGGAATAGTTTGTTGAATGATATCGTAAAGAGTCAGGGCATTATTGATCCGCTTGAGATCTTAAAAAGAATGCACGATGGTTTGGTTGCAGCTTTAAAGAAAGGTGAGCAGGAAAGTGATACAGTGGATGGAATGGATATTACCTTGTGCGTTATCAACCAAAAAAATAAAACATTTGAGGTTTCTTCTTCCGGTCGCAGTTTGATTTTAGTGCGGAATGGTGAGATAAGGAAAATGAAAGTTGGTAAATATCCATTAGGTTTAGTGACCAAGAAACAAATTGTTTTTGAAAAAGAGACTCTTCAATTACAGGAAGGGGATACTTTTTATTTATATACCGACGGTTATTGTGATCAGTTCGGTGGTGAACACGATGATAAATATTTAGACAGTAATTTTGAAGCATTGTTAGTGCGTATTCAAACTCAAAGTATGTCGGCGCAATCTCAGATCATTGAAAACGAAATTGAGACATGGCGCGGTAAAACACCGCAGATAGACGATATGCTTGTAATTGGGATCAGGGTTTAATTATCTTTCTTCCTCAAACTTTTGAGCATTCTTTCAATATACTTTTCGGTGGGCAATAAAGAGATCTGTATGCGTTTGGCATAGCGGATACTATCTGTAATGTCTTTATTCTTTTGTTCGATGATCTCGTTTGCTGCTTTTAATTCTATATTTTTCAGACGTTCGATCTCTGCTTCTTTTTCAGATTTTTCTTTTTCGTACTGAGTCTGGATCTTTTTGATCTTATTGGTTGCTTCGTCGCTCAATAATTTTGATTTGATCTCATAATATTTTTCAAAATTCTCAAGGGCCAGATCCGTTTTCTTTAATTCCTTGTAAGTATCATAAAGTAATTTATATAGACGCATTTGTTTTTGAAACGTTTTTACTTCGAGTGCAAGATCCAATCCTTTATTGAATTGTTCGAGAGCAAGATCATACTTTTTGCAAAGCAAGTGAACTTCTCCAAGTTCGGTATATGAGGTAACGAGCCCCTGAAGATGTTTTATTTCTTTCCGAACTTCAATACTTTCTTCTAGTAATTTTATAGCCGCCGGAAAATTCTCATTTGATTTTTCAAGAATTCCCAGATCATTCGCGGCACGACTTAATCCGGAGTAATGGCTAAGTTCACGGTAAACGTTCGCGGAGTATTCCAATAATGGTTTCGCATCGGCGAGCCTGTTTTGCATGAGAGCAACGGAACCAAGTCCACCTGCAGCTCTTGCTTTTCCGTATTCTAATTTTTCTACACCAAAAAGATCAAATGCTTTTTGATAATAGATCTTCGAATTTTCAAAATCTTTAGTATCGAAATAAAATACACCCAAAGCAAAATTGTTCCAGGCCAATCCGGTTTTGGTTTTTCCGCTGGGAGTTCTTGTAGCTTCAAAGATCGTTTGAAACGCTTTTTCGTATTCACCTTTGAACCAATACAAGAAGGCTAATTGATTTAGTCCGATCTGATACCAATCATTATCATTTTTAAGATCAAGCAGCTTTTCAATGATCTCTTCAATAGTATGATAATGCTTTCCGGAAGCAAGACCTTTGGTTATGCCACCAAAGAACATAAGATTCAAGTAACAAATTATTTCACCGGCTTTAAAACCGATTTCTTTTGACATCTCGATGCCATTCTCAAATATTTCAACAATAGTTTCACCAAAAGTGTCGCCGTATATCAATACGAATTCAAGTATTGCCTCAACTTTTTCTTTTTTGTCGGGAATGCCATTGAGTTGCTCTTTGAATTCTGAGATTATTTGATCCGGCTTTTTCAATATCTAAATATATTAAAAAACCAGTTGCAAATCAACTCCCCATCTTTAAAAGGGGAGAAGTTATTTCTCAGTACAATTGAACATCCAGTTGATCCCGAATTTATCTTTACATTCACCAAAATAAGAACCAAAGAACATATCTGCTAAAGGCATAATTACAGTTCCTCCATCCGATAAACTATCGAATAATTTTTTTGTTTCGGCTTTTGTCTTTGGTTCAAGACAAATGTGCATGTTGTTTCCTTCAGTCAAGGTCATGCCCATTTCTTTTGGAGCATCTGTTGCCATTATAATATGTCCGCCTAAAATCGGGAGTTCAACGTGTAAGATCATGTTCTTTATGTTGTCGGGTAGAACTGGATTACCATC
>JANYCL010000178.1 GCA_025360355.1 Sphingobacteriaceae bacterium | reverse complement strand
ATGTTGGTACAACAGGCGCAGCGTTCAATACAGAAATAGAATTTGGTGAATTATTTAAATTCATGAATTTTAAATTTTTAAAGAATGCAATTAAAATGAATCCGTATTTATTTGGTGATGCAGGAATGATAAATACTAATTTCAGTTACGAAGCAAATAAAATGAGTGATGTAATGTGCGATGCCGGCGTTGGCACGACGTTAAGTATTGTTCGTTGGGGACGATTGGTAAATATTGCACCGTTAACCATTCGTTTGGATATGCCATTATTCATTAACCGCTTGCCTTATGCAGAAAATAATTATTTTCAGTTTCGCTGGATGATAGGAATCAATAAAGCGTTTTAACGTTTTCGAGGTTGGCGAATTGCGGACTTTGAAAAACTTTCCTGTTTGCACCCAACAACCTTAATATAAAGATACAAATGTTCGTTAGTGGTTGATTTGCAGACACAGTTTAGATTACCGTGTCCACAGGTCGTTTGTCCTTTATGTACTTATAAATGATAAAACACATAAACAAAGTAAAAACTGATAAGAAGCTCAATTGAATTTTAAGACCAGTTGACTCATAATCTTTGTCTGCGCTTAAAGGAAAAAATATTTCATGTTCAATCTCAAGTTGTCCAACCCAGAGAGTCAGATTATCTGAAACATTTGAACCCATGGGATTGTAATAAATTGTAACAGATTTACCTTTAAGATTTATTTTTTCAAGCCTTTCGTAATAATTTTTATGTTTGTCTTGAAAACCAAAACGTGTTTTAGAGTTACGGAGTGAAATTACTATAACATTAGTTTTAGTCGCTTTATCAGGTGTTAGATTTATAATTTCAACATTTTCTACTGTCCCAGACACTGGGGAATAGTCACTTAAACTTTTGCGTATCTGCAAATAATTAAAAAGTGTCATTGAAGCGAAAAAAATGTAAATGACGATTACTACAATAAAATTTAAGGTCGGAATTGTCTTTTTAGTAAATGTCATATTAAGAAAAATCCCTTTTAGCGTCCTTGCAAATTTACCACTAACTACCAGCTATCCGTCACAAACAAATTGTTGTAAATGCTTTAATAAAAATACAAAATATAAAGCAACAAAAAACCCCTGAAGTACGAAGACTTCAGGGGTTATAGGTATTGTATTAAAAAACTAGTGTGTTACCACTAATTTAGTATTTGCATTAAAGTTATTTGAACCATTAACTGTGATAAAATAAATACCTGCATTTAATTCAGAAGTATTTAAAGTGAATAGTTGCTCACCTTCCATTAATTTTCCTGTAGTGTGTTGAATTAAAATTTTTCCGTTAACATCATACACAGTAACATTGTATTTAGCATCACCAACTGCTTTAAACCATAAGTTAGTAGCATCGCTGGCAGGGTTAGGATATAATCTAATGTTAGAAGCAGAACTAATTGCAGATTGCTCGTTAATTCCAATTGCATAAGGACTAAAATATTTACCTGTACTCCAAATTCCTCGTCCATGAGTACCAACATAGATCATACCTGAATTGTAACATAACCATGGTGGTAAAGTTTGTTGTCTGATCTGGAAGACGGGAACATTAGGGAATGTTCCAACACCTTCTTTATTCCAAGTCGGACTAGGTTGTGTAACATCCACTGTACTATAAATACCACTTTCAGTTCCAAGAATTGCGCGTTTATTATCATTCATCTCAAAAATACCAGTGTAAACCGGAGATGGTGGGAGGCCTGAACCTTGTTTCGTTGTAAAATTTGAAGCATCAGTATTATTTAAATTCATTGTTCTAGTATCTGAATTACTATAATATACGTTGCCCACTACATTTTTATAACCGCCCATAGTTAACATTAAATTCATGTTATCAGCTGTAACAGCAATACCTGTTATTGGGTATTTAAATTTACCCAATGGAGTAGTTCTTTGTTTAACACTTAGCCTCCTTTTCGCTCCATATACGTTAGGGTTAGTGCTAATTATATATGATGAATCTAAATCTGAAGAAAAAGCCCCGCTATAATCTTCAGAAGCCGAATCTCCAACAAATTGCAAATGCGAAGTTCTGTATAGATAAAAAGTAGTATCATTTGTTTTAGTTGAGAAATAAAGGCTATTTCCATCCGGTGCCCACTCTAAACGTGTAACAGAAGTTCCAAGAATTGGAGACATAGAAAATGCATTGGGAACTTGGGGAACAATTGTACTGGTAGAGAGATATGGCGTACCGCCTGCGCTATCAACACGTGAATACTGACCTGCAATTTTCACCCAATCAGGATTAACAGCAAAATTAAGTGGACGTTTTACCACATAAATGGATGGACTGTTACCTGAATTAACGTTAGAAGATGCGGCAGTGCCTATTGCTAATCGTGCTGATTTTTTTAATGGAACATATACAATGGGTTGAGGCGTAATTGATGCAGCCAATGCAGTTGTTAATGTAATGCTTGCGGTATATTGCATTCCACTCACATCAGTATTGTTTAAATTGATCACATCACCTGCATTATATCTGAATTTAAATGTCACAGTAATGAAACATGAATCGTTAGGAGGGGTAGTAAAAGTATACCTCACACTGTCTTTTAATGACGCTGTAGTGAAAATGGTGTTACTTGATGCTCCAGGAGTATTGCCGGTAACATTAAGTGAAGAAATAACACTACCTGTGTAAACCGGCATAATGGTAATTTTTTGTATAGGTAAAGGAGGTAATTTAGTACTTACGGCTCTGATCAAAATCGTATCATATTTACTTGTGACTTGCGGACGTAAGTTCACAGTTGTAAAAATTGTTTTTGTCTTAACTGGGTTCACTGTAGTTGATGAATCAATTTTGTTGTAGAAAATAGCTGAAACATTACCCTCCCATAAACGCATCGGTGTGTTTTCATTAGCAAAGGTTAAGCTACCTGGTACGCCCGTTGCAGCAGTACCACCAACTGCTCCTTTATAAGAGTTATCGTAAAAAGTAGAAGGAGCAGTAAGATCAATATCACTACTTCTGAAAATAGTACCAAAGGCTCCTGAATAAAACAATACCTTAGGACTTATTGAAGAAAAATCAGATTGATAAGCATTAGTGGTACCAAAACTTGTTGATGTTTCAGGTCCGTTTAAAAAACCTCCCGACATATAATTAAGACTGTTACCAATTGAACCACCCGCAACACCGGCATATGGAGCTAATGTATTTGTTGTTTGAGATACCCTTGGAAAACTAGAAAAAGCAACAGAGTTGAATTGAGAAATGTTTAAACCATTGTTATAAGCTAAGAATCCGATATTGCTTGAAACAGATTTAAAAATACCGCCATCAGTTGCAATATACATAGAGCCGTTACCGCCATTAAAAGTTACAGCGTGTACGTTTGAGTGAATGAAAATAGCAAATGGAATTTGGACATTTGTCCCGATTTGTGCCCAAGTACCTTGACCAAGAGTATTACTTGCGATTTGAGTCCAAGAGTAAAACACATTACCGCCCAAATAAAGAGCATCTTTTTTGAAAGGATCAGCAACAATTGTATTCGCATAATCCCCAAAACCATTTGCGCCGTTTGTTAATGGATCAAATTGGGATGTACCAAGGGTAATAATATTCCATGTGGTTCCTTTATCACTTGAAACTAAAACTGCAGATAAACCTCCGCTCGCTGCATTGATTGTGGTTGTGCCTATTGTTTTTTGTTTTGCAATTGATAAATAAACATAATTAGGATCTACCGGAGAAGGTGCAATTTCAATACGGCCTCTGTTTGTAATTACAGTTGGCGTAATTGCAGTAAAAGTTGTTGAACCAAAAGGACAATAATATACTGACGAAGTAGAAGATGTTTTAACACCTGCTAAAATATCTGCAGCGGTAAGAATTCCTCCAGAATAATAAACATCACCATTACTTGCAACTTTTACATCCATTGCTGATAAATTACTACCGGAAGAAATGGTTTCTTCTGTAAATGTAGCGCCACCATCAGTCGAATAAAATAAACCTTTTTGACCAGCTACATAAATAATATTTGCCGAGCTAATTGCAATTTCGTTTATATTTCCAAAAACAGAAGAATCTTTTACTTGTGTAATAGTTGAAGGACTTGTAATACTATATAAACCTGTCCCAATAAATCCTGATGATCCGGCACCATCGCCTCCACGCGCGAAAGTTTCACCTGTTCCAAAATATACTTTTCCGGCAGCATCTTGTGCCATAGAACTAACAATAAGCGAAGGAGATTGGTCATTTACTTGAGACCAAGTTGCTCCTGCATCAGCTGATTTAAAAACACCACCACTAACACCGGCAGCAAACATTTTATTACCGCTTGGATCTGAATTATCTACAATAATAGAGCGACATCTGCCTGCAATATCATTCGGTCCCATTTCCGACCATGTTAAACCCAATTGTGCGAACGCGTTGCTTCCCACCAATAAAGCCCCTAATATTACGGCGCCTTTTAACTGTTTTGTAAATCTTGAAATCATATCTTTAGCGTAAAATAATTATTTAATATACTTTAACAAATTTGATTAAATTTCTGTAAATATAAAAATAAATGGATACAAATGAATCTAAAAACACCTAACATTTTAAAAGTGGTAGCATTTTCTTTACCACTGGTAAGTTTACATGCACAGGATGCAATTTCGCTCGATGATTTCACTCAAAAAAAGCACGATTTAAAGAACAACGGAATGATAGTTCTAACCACTTGGGCATCAGCTAATATTATTAGCGGTGCTGCTTATTTCAGCACAAAATCACCACAAGAAAAGTATTTTTATGAAATGAATTGCGCTTGGGGAATCGTGAATTTAGCGATCGCGATCCCGAGCCTTCTAAGTAAAAAACCACTGTATAAATCTAAATTTAAAGTACTTGAAGATCAACGAAAAAAAGAAAAAGTATTTCTTATAAATGCAGGTTTAGATCTGGTTTATGTAGCAGGCGGTTTCGCTCTTAAAGAAGTAGCTAAAAACCAAACAGATAACGATAAGAAAGCTATGTTTTCCGGTTTTGGCAATTCAGTTATTCTTCAAGGCGCAGCGCTTTTTGCACTCGATATTAGCATGACAACCTTACATTACAGAAATCATAAAAAATACCTCAATAAAATTATTGAAAATACAGAAATAGGACTAGGCCCAAACAGGCTTAATTTGCGAATTTATTTCTAGCTTTTCTCTCTTATAATTTGCTGGTTTTTAAAGGTTTTCTTATGTTTGCTGTTCGTTTTTTATGAACACTGAAAAAGAATATTTTGCCCATCCAACCGCTATTATCGATGAAGGTTGTAAAATTGGAAAAGGCGCTAAGATCTGGCACTTCTCCCATATCATGCCTAATTGTACTTTAGGTGATGGTTGTAATATTGGACAAAATGTGGTTGTATCGCCTGAGGTAATTTTAGGTAAAAACGTAAAAGTTCAAAATAACGTTTCTATATATACGGGTGTTATTTGTGATGATGATGTTTTCTTAGGACCATCAATGGTCTTTACTAATGTTACAAATCCAAGAAGCGCCGTTAACCGTAAATCAGAATACGCAAAAACGCATGTCGGTAAGGGCGCATCCATTGGTGCGAATGCTACTATAGTTTGCGGACATGATATTGGAGAGTTCGCATTTATTGGCGCAGGTACTGTAGTTACAAAAACAGTTCCGGCATATGCATTAATTGTTGGAAATCCGGGAAGACAAATGGGATGGATGAGCGAATTCGGTCACCGTTTAGAATTTGATAAAGATGGTAATGCAGCTTGTACAGAAAGCGGACAAAAATATAAATTGCAAAATAACGTTGTAAAAAGAATTT
>JANYCL010000149.1 GCA_025360355.1 Sphingobacteriaceae bacterium | reverse complement strand
ACTGTATGGGTCAAATACCTTGTTTCAGGAAGACCTTGCCAATTGTTGTCAGGTTTATTTTTTGAATTTTTTGTTTCAGGCATAATCGTTACAAAAGAATACATTTTTTTAGTCTTAAAAAAGCTATCTTTAAACTTCGGATCAAATTTAGAGTCTAATCGTTAGTGGCACACTTGTCGGATGAGGAAATATTAAAGATGTATAAGGAGGAAAGCTCCCGGAACATGGCTCTGCATCACCTTATCGAAAAGTATCAGCAAAAATTATATTGGCAGATCCGAAAGATCGTTATTGATCATGATGATTCCGATGATGTAATGCAAAATACCTTTATTAAGGTGTGGAAAGGTTTGGAGAATTTTAAAGAAGAGTCACAATTATTTACCTGGCTTTATAGAATTGCGACCAATGAATCGCTTACTTTTTTACGACAAAAACAAAAGCAAAACACGACTTCTTTGCATCCTATTGAACATCAATTAAGTAAGTCGTTACAGAGTGATGTGTATTTTAATGGGGATGATATTCAATTGAAATTACAACAGGCTATTTTAACCTTACCTGAGAAGCAAAGGATAGTTTTTAATATGCGGTATTACGATGAAATGCCTTATGAGGAGATGAGCGGGGTGCTCGAAACCTCAGTGGGGGCGCTGAAAGCATCGTATCATCATGCTGCAAAAAAAATAGAAGAATTTTTAACTGCTGATTAAACCTAAAACGAATTATAGCGTCAAACCTTACGAAATGAACAAGAACGAAGCAAATAGCAACCCAAACAAGGAGAACAACCCGTTCTCTCTGCCTGATGGCTATTTTGGATCATTCTCACAAAAGATGATGCATAAGATAGAATTGGTTGAAGAGTTGAAGGAATTCAAGCTGTTATCTTCTATCGATAAAAAATTACCATTTGTAACACCTGATAATTATTTCGCGCATATTGAAATAAAAAATGAATTAGCAGCTTATTCAAAATTAGCTTCGGTAAAACAAATAAATGGTTTTGCTGTTCCTGAATTATATTTCGAAACATCAGCTAAAGCCATCACAACGAAAATTGAATTAGCTGAAGAATTGAAAGCTTATCCTGTTCTTAATAGTATTGAAAAACAAAATGTTTTTGTTGCTCCTCAAAATTATTTTGAAGTATTAAGTCATGGCATGCGTGCTAAAATGTTCGCTGAGCAAGCGCAAGAAAGTAACGTTACTAAAATACTTCTCCCGATAGCTATCGGGATTGTATTCAGTAAAAAAACGGCTTATGCGATCGCGGCGATGTTGGTTATCAGTTTGGGATTGTATTTTTATAATTCAGGCGAAGAAACTGTTACCGGCAATTGCGGAACTTTAGCTTGTATGGATAAAACAGAAATATTAAAAAGTAATCAAGTAAGTAATTTGGATGAAGAAAGTCTGATGAATATTGTAGATCCTGTTCAGCTTTCAAAAAATTTAAAAGAAGCTTCAAAAACTTCTGATAATAAAAAAGATGAAAAAAATTATGTTTTGGAAAATGCTGATGTAAACGATATTGTAGATGAAATTTAAATTTACATATATATTTGTTTTGTTGATGGCTTTATGTTTTAGTAAAGTTACGATGGCGCAAGCTGATAAGGTGGATGCTCAGCGCGTATCATTCATTACCGATAAAGTAAAACTCACTACAACTGAAGCACAGAGTTTCTGGCCGCTTTATAATGAGTATAACGACAAAGTAAAATCGCTCCGTAAAAATTTCAGATCTAATTACGCTAAAACGGAAGATTTTAATAGCGATAAAGAAGCCGAAGATTTCTTAAATGCTGAAATAAATCTGAAACAGGGTGAAGTCGATCTTAAAAAAGAATACACCGAGAAATTTAAAAAAGTATTGGGCGTTAAAAAAACTGCAATGCTTCGTAAGGCTGAAGAAGAATTCTTACGAATACTAATCAATACCGCGAAAGGAAACGGTTCTTGAGTTACAGAGCCAAAATATTATTCCGAATACTAGTGCTGGGCCTTAACATTGGGCTCAGTTATTCGTTTTACGCACAGGACAGTACAAAAACAAAACAAAAAAAGATCAAAGAACCAAAACATTTTTTCAGCAATACTGTTTTTGCGGATTTCTATAATAAACCATCTGTCGACTTAAAAGACACTTCACGTATCGGAAAACAATTGGGTTCGTATGGTGTTGCACAAAGTTGTGTTAGTTTTTATGCGCCATTGCTTACTATTAATAGTTTTAATAAGGATAGCAGTGTAAATTCTAATTTTCATTTGTTATTAGCGGGTACTGCATATTATTTGCAGCCTATTTTTTCAGGGATAACAAAACATACCCTTGCAAAATATGGATTAGGTGTAAGAGCTATTTACAATACCGGAAAGAAATCTATTTTCTTTATTGAGTCTACACCATTTCTTACGCAGGATATAACACCGGGAAGTGCACCAAACGGTACCTGGAGAATGTCAGGAACATTATTATGGAGTTATTCGGCTAGTAAAAGTTTTAATTTCAGATTAGGTGCAACAAAATCTTTTTTGTGGGGGAACCGTTTGTATCTTCCTTTTGTTGGTATAAGATTAGGAAGAATCGATGGATTTAATTTTAGCGCGCAATTCCCTAAAAATGTTAGTCTTAATTTACCTGTGAGTAATGTTTTCCGTTTATCGTTATACACAAAACCACAGGGCGGTGTGTTTAATTTTTCGAATCAGGATACAGTTTATGATAGTAAATATTACAAAAACGGAAATATATTAAGCAACAAGATAATTCAATTTGGACGTTACGAATTGTTAACTGGTTTGCGTTTGGATGTGGTACCTTGTAAATGGTTGAATTTTTATGTGTCGGCCGGATTTAGCACGAAGAATGGAATTGCTTTTTATTCGAACAGCTTTAATAAAAATAATAAATTCAGATTGGGAGATTTTTATGCGAATGCTCCTCAAAATTCTGGTTATATTAATTGTGGAATAACTATCCGTTTTGGTCGTACTAAATCATTCTATAATAATCAAAACATTATGGAAGCGCATGATCTCAATAATACAATTGATCCGGGCGATAGTAATGTAAATCCAGGTAACGGAAATATTATCATTCCTAAAAAGAAAGCTGCAAAGAGTTTAAAACCTTCGGAAGTACAAGATCTGATCGATGCTAATGATTTTTAGAATGTAAAATGTAAAAGGGAAAATGGTAGATGTAACATTTTCCATTTGCCATATTACATCTTACCTCAGAACCTAACTCCCATTCCAAATTCAATTACCTGATAGAATAATCTTATGCGGGATTCTTTTATTGGAATAGAATTAAATTCTACAGTATAAATTACATTCGCGAAAAAATTATTCCCATTATAACCAAACTGTGCGCGTCCGTTTGCATAGGTTGGTAAATTAAGTCGCCAGATATTTGTTCCTGTTTGTTGATAGTTTTGGATCTGCATTCCGCTTCCCAATAAAACCACTGGCGTAAAATGAAACTTACCCATCACAAATTGATAACCTCCACCAAAACTAATTATGGTAGTTAAAAAATCCCCTCTGATCAAACGATCAAGATTGGGATAATTTGCCGCTTGCATATTTGGCACAATGTTACTATCACTTTGTATTCGTTGATAACGTTCCGATATCGTCATTAGAAAAGAACCGGCACTTTTTTTCTGTCTTTCAGATTGTGCAAAAGCTGCATTCAGTGAAAAATTCTTATTGAAATTAAATCCGATGTTCATTCCCGCTTCAATAACATGCAGATCTTTTGATTTAGGAAAACCAACTGAGTCTTCACGCCAACCGGGATAAAACTTTTTGTAATCGTTCAAATAAAATCCTCTGTAATCCCTAAAAAAAAATGTCCATGCAACAATTCTTCCCTGAAAATTCAAATAATAATCCTGGTAAGTTGTTTTACCATATTTTTTTTCGTGTGCTGCATCAGATGGAATTCTGAATCCCATTGAGATGTAAATTTTTTTTATCCTTATGGCGCCGCCAACAACACCGGTAATGGAGGGTTTCCAATTAAAACTCTCGCCGCTTTTGTTTCTGCTGGTTACATTAAATGTTAATTCAGGAAATACATATTTGGGTTTTAATAAAAAATTCTTCGGGAAGACTTCAATATTTGCCGGAACACCACCCCGCGCTTTTTTTTCTGCACGTAAACTATCTTTTACTTCTTTTTTACGTTGCTGGATTTTTTCTATCCGTTTTTTTTCAGCTAATTTTTTTTCTTTTCTGTTTTGGGAAAATGAATTAGTGGAGTAGGTGAGTAGGACAATAAGAAATGCGAAAACAATTCTCATATACTAAAAAATGTGTTTTTCGGCGTGGTAAGATGAACGTACCAACGGACCACTCTCCACAAAACGGAAACCTTTTTCTAAAGCAATCTTACCGTATTTTTTAAATTCATCAGGATGTACAAAACGTACAACAGGTAAATGTTTTGGAGTAGGTTGTAAATACTGACCAATAGTCATCACATCACAATTTACATTTCGGAGATCATTAATTGTTTCTAAAACTTCTTCTTCAGTTTCTCCTAGCCCAAGCATTAAACCGCTTTTGGTTTTTACGCCCGCATTATGCAATCTTTTTATCACTTCTAAGCTTCTATCGTATTTAGCTTGTATCCGAACTTGTGCTGTTAATCTTCTTACTGTTTCAATATTATGTGAAACAATATCAGGTTTTACATCAATAATTCGTTGTAAATTTTCCCATTTGCCTGCGAAATCAGGAATTAAACATTCAAATTTTGTTTCAGGACTAATATTTCTTATTTCTTTAATTGTCTCAGCCCAGATAATAGAACCACCGTCTTTAAGGTCATCTCTGTCAACCGAAGTGATCACGCAATGTTTTACGCCCATTAATTTTACAGAGTTCGCAACGCGTTTGGGTTCATCCCAATCTGCTGCTTTAGGTTTGCCTGTAGCAACTGCACAAAACCCGCAAGAGCGTGTACAGATGTTACCGAGTATCATGAACGTTGCGGTACCTGCGCCCCAGCATTCGCCCATGTTCGGGCAATTACCGCTTTCGCAAATGGTGTGGAGTTTATGTTTGCTTACAAGATTGCGGACCTTAAGATATTCTTCCCCAATAGGAAGTTTCACCCGTAGCCAATCGGGTTTTTTTATTTTTATTTCCTGTAAATTTTCGATTTCCACTTAAAATTATCTTAAAACCATTTCTTGCCGAAAACAAATCCAACATAAAATGTTAACACAAGATTTTCGGCAGGGTTTCTTGCCATAATTGGTAAAGCTTTTGGATAATAATCACAGGACAAACCTGTTTCAATAGCGCGAACCCAATTAGAGTAGGGTGCATATTCAAAACTAAAATTTAATTTTCCGTGTAAGCCCGGATATATTTTTATTTCATCAATACCATTAATAAACGAGGCCTTACCAACAACGCTATCTTGCGTAAAATTTTCTGAGTCGTATTTAACTGCTTGTGCTTGTCTTCTTGGTCCGGAACCTCTGTAAACCAAAACATAATAAGGTTTTGCAATTGCTAAGGAAGCACCGATTATATAGGAACAACGAATTTCTACTGATTTACGATCGGCGCGTTTGAAAATTACATTTTGAATACCGGTACCGATCCGTAACACAGCAACGCTATTTATTTTTCCGTACACAAAACGTTTTGCGTTTTCTTCGGTACTTTTTACTTTAAATTCTTTTGGATGTTTTAAACTTAAACCTTCAAGCTCAATAAGCGATTTTGTTTTAGCAGTAATGTGTTTAGCGCGACGATAGCCAAAACCAAAACCACGCGTATGAGCAAAAATTTTGAAAGTAGCTTCGTGACGATACAAAACGTTTAGGTCTTGTCCGTTTGCAAGAGCCTGCGGAGCGCTTTGTGAAAAAGCATTCAATGACAAAAACAGAATTGAAAAAGATAAGAACCGTTTAAAAAGCATAGTAACAAATTTACATAATTTCGGACTTTAAACCTACTTTTGTTGTTGTAAGTTTACCCTTAAAAAACCTAAAAAATGATAACAAGCACAGTAAAATACCTTGGAGAATTAAGAACTGAAGCCGTTCATGTTAAGAGTGGAAATAAGTTAATTACAGACGCTCCAACGGACAATCATGGAAAGGGAGAAGCCTTTTCACCGACCGATCTAACAGCAACTTCTTTGGCGTGTTGTATGATCTCTGTAATGGGAATTGTTTCAATGAAAGACGGAATTACAAAAACAGATGGAACAACCGCTGAGGTTACAAAAGTGATGTTGGCTGAACCAAGAAGAATCGGCGAAATACATATTGCCCTGACTTTCCCTAAGAATAATTATAGTGATAAAGAGAAGAAAATGTACGAACATGCCGCTCATACTTGTCCGGTTGCAAAAAGTCTGCACCCTGATCTGAAACAGGTAATAACCTTTATTTGGTAATAGAATTTGAAGAAACACAAAAGCCCTTAAGGATTACTTAAGGGCTTTTTTAATGAGGTAAAAATAGCTTAAGCTACTTTATTATGATTTTGAGTAGTATTAACTTTAGAGTAAGCAGGGCATTTTTCGTGTGATTTACAAGAAGATAAAAGGATACCTGCGAAGATGAATGCTGAAGCAAAAATGATAACTTTTTTCATAGTTTTTTGTAGTTTATTTAACAAAGATAGGATTATCCTAAAAATAACAAAAAAAATGTTGTTCACAATGTTAAAAACAGAGCTAAATTAGCCGAATGATTAGCCCGAAAATAGAACCCGGATGGTTAAATGCACTCAATGAAGAGTTTACAAAACCCTATTTTACCGACCTAAAGTCATTTTTGGTAGACGAGCGCAAACAGCACGCTATTTTTCCACCTGCAAAAAGAATCTTCGCTGCCTTTGATTTTACGCCTTTTGATAAGGTAAAAGTTGTGATCTTAGGACAAGATCCTTATCATGGCGATGGGCAGGCAAACGGCTTGTGTTTTTCGGTTGCTGATGGGATCAGGAAACCGCCTTCTTTGGTAAATATTTTTAAAGAATTGAAAGAAGATGAAGGTTGTGAAATACCGCAAACCGGCAATTTAGAACCATGGGCTCAGCAAGGTGTTTTTTTATTGAACGCAACATTAACGGTTAGAGCAAATACTGCCGGAAGTCACCAAAACAAAGGATGGGAATTATTTACTGATGCTGTTATTAAAACATTAAGTGATAAAAAAGAAAATCTTGTTTTTTTATTGTGGGGAAATTATGCCAAAGCAAAAACAGTTTTAATTGATGCGAATAAACATTTGGTTTTAACAGCCGCCCATCCGTCTCCATTAGCGCGTGGTGCTTTTTTTGGAAGTAAACATTTTAGCAAGACGAATGAATTTCTTCGGACGAAAAGGTTAGGGGAAATAAACTGGTGCCTTTGATAATTTCAGAATTCTGACTTCAAAGATTTAAAGATTCAAAGATTCAAGAATTCAAATATTCAGAGTATTGTCAACCAATCTTTAAATTTTTAATCCGTTTTCTTCTTCAAAAACTCATCCGTAAAATGTTTTTGAGTTTTCTCTTGTGAGAATTTTCCTGAATTATATTCTTTCGATTTGTTTCTTGGAATGGAAAGACTTTCCCAAGAAGAATTTTTCACCATTTTAGCAATGTAAACGATCTGACCAACATGGTAAGCATAATGTGCCAGCTGACGGTTGATAGCTTCCATAACGGTATGTCCTTCGTTACGGATGTAAATTATTTTTTCAAGATCATCAGGTTTTAGTTCATCTAAAGTTTTAAATAAACGATCCCAGCCTTTATCCCAAACTGCAATTACTTCTGCTCTTGTCTTAATATCATTCTCAAATTCACCATCACGGTTGCGCCATTCTTTTTCGCCATCAGTGGTTAAGAAATCTGTCCAGCGCGAGATCATATTTCCGCTCAGGTGTTTTACAATCGTTGCAATGCTATTGCTATCCTCATTTACCTGCCAGAATAATTTTTCATCTTCAATTTGCGCAATTGCTTTTTCACCCAGACTTTTGTAAAACAAAAATTGGCGCTTCATGCTTTGCAAATAATTTTCGTTTATCATTTTAATATTTTTCTTCGATCAATATTCGATCCCTTCAGGGTCGGTGATTTGTTGGATGTGTTTTTTTCTATTAACATTTGACCCCTTCAGGGTCAGGAACAATTATCTCGTTTGTTTCTGTTTGGGTACAATGAGAATAATTATTTTTTATCTCTGAAGTCCCTTTGTCTCTCCAGTCTTTTAAATCTCTATCTGTATTTATCGATCAAATAGATCAAACTTCCGATTGCTGCGGCGCCTAATTCTAATTCGCGTTTGTGAACTTTATCAAATGTATCATCCGGTGTGTGATGAATATCAAAATAACGTTGATTATCGCATTCGTATCCAATGCAAGGTGTCCCAAATTTTTCAAGCGGACCAATATCTGCACCACCACCGCCTTTACGGATGTGATCAATGAAATACGGAGCAAACAATGGCTTCCATGATAGAGCTAAATTGTATAAACCTGCTGTTGTATCAACACCAAAACCACGAGGAGTAAATCCACCACCATCAGTTTCAATAGCTGCAATGTGTTTCCATTTTTTCTTTTCAGTTTCTTTAGCATAAGCTTTTCCACCGCCTAAACCATTTTCTTCATTCATAAAAGCGATAGCGCGAATACTATGTCTTGGTTTTAATCCTGCTTTTTTGAAAAATGTTAAGGCATCAATGCTTTGAACAACACCTGCACCATCATCATGTGCTCCTTGCCCTGTATCCCAGCTGTCTAAATGTCCGCCTGTAATAATATATTCGTTTGGTTTTTCTGTTCCTTTTATTTCACCAATTACATTGAAGGATGTTGTATCAGGAAATATTTTGCAAAAAGATTTTAATGAGATCAAAAGTTTTGGATCTTCTTTAAGTGCTTTTGCCAGATCATCAGCAGCTTTATAACTTAATGCAAATGATGGAATTTTTACATCAGCACTATCATAGGTCATGGATCCTGTATGCGGCGAATCATTATTTAATGAACTCATGCTTCTTACAACAGTTGCAACCGCTCCGTATTTACTTGCTTTAACAGCACCATTATGACGATAGTTTACTGATTCGCCATAGGATTGTCCAGGTGTAATGTTTTTTGGATTAAATGCTACGTTATAAAAAACAACTTTTCCTTTTATAAGATTTTTTTCACCTAAGGTTTTTAATTCGGCAAAACTTTTTATTTCAATCATGCTTGCGTTAATTCCGGAAACAGGAGTAGCAGTTGAGCCGCCCAATGCACAAACATTTAAGTTTAAGCGTTTGCCCGGATAAGTTACAACAGCCATTTCTTTTGCACCGCGTTCCCAATGAGTAACTTTACAAGGTTGCAAATAAACTGTATCTGCACCTGCATCATACATGGCTTGTTTAGCCCATGCAACTGCTTTTTCCGCCTGAGGAGAGCCGCTTATTCGTCCGCCAATGGTTGTGCAAAGTACTTCCAGATTTTTATAACATTTACTTTCTGTTAAATAAAAATCGTAGATCTTACGGATGTTGATGGAGTCTTTGTTTTGTGAGTAAGTGACTGAAGGGATTAAAGAGACAAAAAAGACTAAAGAGATAAAATGGATTGATTTTTTCATAGTGTTTATTTAAAAACGATGTCATTAATTAATTTACTGCCACAAAAGCGGTTTATGTTATCGATTATTTTTGGTTTGTTGAATGATAATTCCTGTTTTAAAGCTGCTGATTTTAGAGTTAAGAACAAAACCGTATCGTTAAAAGAAATATCTAAGGTGTTATTCGAAATGTGTTCACCAACGATTTCAGTCCAGCTGTTTTTTACTGTAAAACGACTGATCTTCACGTCGAGTTTCTCTTGTTTTAAAAACTCGTTAATGGCATCGCCAACTTTTATGAGATTACTTTTTTTCATTCTTATTTTAATTCTTCAACAAAGCCATTATCAACTAAAAATATTTTTTTATCAATGTTGTAACTATCAAATAAATTTTTTATTCTATCAGCGTGCGTATCCGTAATAAAAACTTGTCCGAAATTATCATCACTCACTAATTCAATTAATTTACGGAAACGCGCCTCGTCTAATTTATCGTAAACATCATCCAATAACAACAAAGGTTTTGTATTCTTTTTAATTTTTATGAACTCAAATTGCGCCAATTTTAAAGCTAATAAGTAGGATTTTTGTTGTCCCTGAGAGGCAAATTTCTTCAAACTAAAACTATTGATCGTAAAATCCAAGTCGTCTTTATGCGGACCAACAGTTGTGTAATGTAAAACGCGGTCGCGTTCAATGGAAGTTAAAATGGCATTTTTATAATCGCGTTCGCCAACAGATGATTCGTATTTCAGGGAAACTTCTTCTTTGCTTTCGCTGATGTAAGAATAATGTTTGTTGAATAAGGGAATAAATTCTTTAATGAAATCGGTACGGATCTGTAAAATTGCTTTGCCATGAATGATTAATTGTTCATCCCAGATCTCGAGAGTAACCGAATCAAAAGCCCTTGATTCATAAAATTGTTTTAAGAGTGCATTACGCTGTTTTAATACCTGATTGTAAGCTATTAATTTTTCTAAATAAAATTTATCGTATTGCGAAATTATCCCGTCAATAAATTTTCTGCGTACTTCGCTGGTTCCATTTATTAATTCACCATCAGCGGGAGAGATCATTACCAAAGGATACATTCCAATATGTTCCGATAAACGGTCGTATTCTTTTTTATCGTGTTTAAATACTTTTTTCTGGTTGCGTTTTTGTCCGCAATATACTTCGGTCGTTTCACCGTTCCGGTTATAAGCACCTTGAATCACAAAAAAACCTTCTCCGTGTTTAATGTTCTGACTATCGATAGCGTTGAAAAAACTCTTACAAAAAGACAAATAATGGATAGCATCTAAAATATTGGTTTTACCCATTCCGTTGTTACCTACCAGGCAATTCATTTTTTCGCTAAAATGAAGGGTAACATCAGCGTAGTTTTTGAAGTTTATAAGGGAAAGTTGCTTTAAAACCATGGTATTTGGGGTAAATTTAAGCCATTTTTACGGGTTAAACAGCCTTTAAAATAAATTTCGGGATTTAAAATTAAAAATCTATTTTTGTCACCTTAAAATAAGAGTATAAAATGGCCGAGCTTAAAGAAGAAAACCCTATTGAAAACGTAGAAAACAACGAAAACGTTGATGTTGAAGAGGAATCGAACGAGCAAGAAGTATCATCGCCCAAAGCGATCGATCCTACTTTGGAAGGCTTGCAATTTTTTTACGAGAAGAATAAAAAAATGATCAATTACGTAGGCGGAAGTATCGCGCTTGTAGTTGGTTTATTTGTGTTCTATAAATTTTATTATTTACCGGATAAAGAAAAAGGCGCTGCTAACGAAATATTTTGGGCGCAAAATGCTTTTGAAAAAGATAGTTTCAATATAGCCTTAAAAGGTGGCATGATGGTGCGTACTGCAGAGGGGGATAAGACCATGATGGGCTTTGAACAGATCGCAGATGAGTATGGAATTACTTCTGTTGGTACACTTGCTAATTATTATGCAGGTATTTGTTGTTTACGTACTGCGCAATATGACAGAGCTATTGAATTTTTACAAAAATACGATGGCAACGATATGATGATAGCACCAATTGCTATTGGTTGTATTGGTGATGCAAACATGGAATTAAATAAAGTAGACGAAGCTTTAAAATATTATTTAAAAGCTGCAGAGAAAAATTCAAATAATTTTACGACTCCTTTATTTTTAAGAAAAGCAGCTTTTGCTTACGAATTAAAAAATAATTACGCGGAGGCTTTAGGAATTTACGAGCGCATTAAAAAAGAATACGGTAAGAGTAACGAAGCCCGTGAAATTGAAAAGAACATTTCTAAAGTAAAAACTTTAGGTAATTTATAATAAATTATAAACTTATTTTAATTCAGCCGTCCCGAGAGATCCCGACGGCTGATTTGTTTAAACGAAACCATGTCGAGCCAAAATAAAAATCTTTCCAATTTTGAAGGCAGCGAAATTAAAAACGCGGCTGCTTATAAATTTGGAATTGTGTGGGCTGAATGGAATCATGAAATCACGCATGCTTTGTATAAAGGTGCTTGTGATACATTAATAAAACACGGTGTAAAACCGGAAAATATTATTTCAAAAACAGTTCCCGGAAGTTTTGAATTGGTTTTAGGTGGACAACGCATGGCGCAGAAAGCAGATATTGATGCAGTAATTTGCATTGGTTGTGTGATCCAAGGTGAAACAAGGCATTTCGATTTTATTTGTAATGCTGTTGCGAACGGAATTACTGATCTAAATATAAAACACAATAAGCCTGTTGTTTTCGGTGTATTAACCACTGATAATATGCAGCAAGCTATCGATAGAGCAGGCGGGAAGCACGGTAACAAAGGCGATGAAGCTGCTGTTACAGCGATTAAAATGCTTTCGGTTTAAGATCCAAAAGATTCAAGGTTCAAAGATTCAAAAATTATGCTTTCATTTTTCAATCTTTAAATTTCTAACTTTTCAACAGTTATTAAGAAAGGCTTATTAAGAGTTTTTTTACAGTTAAATTTACCTCTTAATATTGATACTATGTCAAAATCAGATGTACTGTTAGGCCTGCAATGGGGCGATGAAGGTAAAGGAAAAATTGTTGATGTTTTAACGCCGGATTATGATATCATAGCACGTTTTCAAGGCGGACCAAACGCCGGTCACACTTTAGAGTTTAACGGAATTAAACACGTATTGCATACAATTCCCAGTGGAATATTTCATCCAACAGCATTAAACATTGTAGGTAACGGTGTGGTGATTGATCCCATTATTTTTAAAAAGGAAATTGATGCTCTCGTAAAAATGGGTGTTGATGTAAAAGCAAAATTATTAATTTCAAAACGTGCACATTTAATTTTACCAACTCATCGTTTATTAGATGCAGCAAGTGAAGCTTCAAAAGGAAAAAATAAAATTGGTTCTACATTAAAAGGTATTGGTCCGACTTACATGGATAAGACCGGGCGCAATGGTTTGCGCATTGGTGATATTGAAAGACATGATTTTAAAGAAAAATATGATGCGTTAGTTGAAAAACACAAGCAATTATTATCGTTTCATAATTACGAATATAATTTATTGGAATTTGAGCCGGCTTGGTTCGAAAGTATTGAAATGATAAAACAAATGCAGCTTATAGAAAGCGAACATTATTTGAATACAGCAATGGCTTCAGGTAAAAAAGTTTTAGCGGAAGGTGCACAAGGCTCTTTATTAGATATTGATTTTGGTTCTTACCCTTTTGTTACATCATCGAACACAGTTTGTTCGGGTGCGTGTAGTGGTTTAGGAATTCCTCCAAACAAGATCGGCAGAGTGATCGGGATTTTTAAAGCGTATTGTACAAGAGTGGGAAGCGGTCCTTTTCCAACGGAATTAGAAGACGAGGTTGGAGAAAAGATCCGCCAGATAGGTCGTGAATTTGGTTCAACTACAGGTCGTCCGCGCCGTACTGGTTGGTTAGATATTCCTGCATTAAAATATGCGATCATGATCAATGGTGTTACTGAATTGATGATGATGAAAGCTGATGTGCTTTCGGACTTTGATACTTTAAAAGTTTGTACGCATTATAATTACAACGGAAAAGTAATTGATTATTTGCCATACGATATCGATCCGAAATATGTAACACCAATTTACGAAGAAGTAAAAGGATGGGGTTGTGATCTGACTCAGCTCACTGAAAAAGAACAAATGCCGAAGGAATTGCTGAGTTATGTAAAATACATTGAGAATGCTGTTAAAACGCCGATCACAATTGTATCGATCGGTCCGGATAGAAAACAAACCATTAAACGTTAATTGAATTCGATCTCGTACAATTTGAAATTGTATTTGCCTTGTAGTTTAAGCTGACCGGTTTTTGTAAGCTTCATTACTTTCCAGCTTATTTCGCCAACAAAAATATTTTCGGCACCGTAAGCGGAATTCACAGGGGTAAAACTGATTTCCACTTCGCGCTTTGTTTCTGAAAAACGAAAACTACCTTCGCCGTATTCAGTTTTAAGATCTTCGCTGCCTGCGCCGTGTTCAAATGGTAATTCAAAAATATCTTCAACTGAATGGCCGTACCAATTGTAAGGAAAATTTTTATACAGATCGCGGAAGTATTGCATTCTATCAACGCCGTTAATTTTATAGGAAGTTATTTTTCCGCCTTTAAAAACCTGTTCCGGTTTTTTGAACCATAATTTATTTTCAGGATATTTTTTACAGCCCAAAAATAAAATTACGGTTAGAACAAAAAGTAAATATGTTTTAAGAAATTTCAATCTACAATGAGCTGTATAATAAACGGCCGACTAAAAAATATATTGTTATGCCGATAATATCATTCAGTGTTGTCACAAATGGCCCTGTAGCCAACGCCGGATTAATTTTGAAGCGGTTCATCGTTAAAGGCACAAAAGTTCCTAAGAACGACGCACAAAGGATCACAGTGAACAAAGCCACGCTAACTGTTGCGGCTAATTTCCAGCTTTCAATTAAGAATGCATATCCCCAAATTAATGAAGAACAAATTGCGCCGTTTATTAATCCAACTCCTAATTCTTTTAAAAGTTTGGAACCAATTTTATCGCCTAACAAAGTATTATTAGCTAAACCCTGAACAATAATTGCGGATGATTGCACACCAACATTCCCACCGGTCGCTCCGATCAATGGAATGAAGAATGCCATTTCAGGATGGATCTTAATATTATCTTCGTACGAACCAATGATCCTTGAGCCCACAATTCCACCACACATACCAACTAACAACCACGGAATTCGTGCGCGAGATAAACGCCAGATGCGGTCATTACTATCAACGTCATCGGTGATACCACTCATGATCTGAATATCTTTTTCAGCATCTTCACGCATTACGTCCACGATGTCATCGATAGTAATTCGTCCGACTAATCTTCCAAGCTGATCAACAACAGGAAGAACAACGAGATCATATTTGCGCATGAGGTCAGAAACTTCTTCGCTTGTTGCAGTAACTTTTGCAAAGTAAACATCACGACGATAAATTTCATCAATGCGTGTAAGCGGATGTGAGATAATTAATTTTTTCAGAGAGAGCATCCCGAGTAATTTATTATTCTCATCAACAACATACACTGCGTACATCACACCAATGTTATCGGTTTGTGCGCGGATCTGATCAATGCAAATACTAACAGTATCTAAAACATAAACGCTAACTAATTCTTTCGCCATTAAGGAACCTGCTGTTCCTTCTTCGTAATTTAAGAGGTCGGCTATATCGCTTGCCTGCTCAATATCTTCGATCTGCGATAATACTTCATCTTGTATATTCTCCGGTAATTCATTAATAACATCGGCAGCGTCATCACTCTGCATGTTATCAATTTGCTCTGCAATTTCTTTAGTTGAGAAGGTGCTTAATAATTCTTCGCGAAGGTCTTCCTCCAATTCCAATAAAACTTTCGGAGCAATATTCTCATCTAAAAGATCGTAAATGTAATGGGCTTCATCAATTTCAAGCTGACCAAATACAATAGCGATATCGGCAGCATGCATTTCCTGCAAGTGCTCGTGAAGAAACTTATTGTTCTTTACAACAATGGCTTCTTTTATCTGATCAATGTATTCTGTTGTGAGATCGAATTGCATAACCCAAATAAGCTATGCAAAAGTAGGGAAATTTTAATGAAACCTAACTTCAATTGAACCTTAAGGTTTGATATAGAAATTATCCCCCTCATGGAGCCCCCTTGCCAATTATTTTTCAAAAAAAAATGTCGGATGATTTTGAACCATCCGACATCTATAAATTGATCGTAAAAATTACTTTTTCTTAGCCGCCTTTTTCCGAGTAGCCTTAATTACACGTTTAGGTGCTGTGCTTTTTGACGCTGCTTTTTTGAATACCGATTTCTTAGCTGACGCTTTTTTTGCCGGCTTTTTTAGTTCAACAACTTTAGCTGCTTTACCTTTTTTAGCTTTAGCTTTTGGTTCTGCTTTTCCTTTTCCGAATTTTTTCGCTTTTGTTTCGGCATTTTTAATTACCTGCTCATAAGCATCCATGCCGCCAATAATATCAACGATCTCACCAAAACTTAATTTAATAGGTTCTTTGTCTTTCGGAATCCTGAAAAAATCTTTTCCTAAAACTATGCATGGTCCCCAACGACCGTGTAACACTTTTAAATTCGGATTCTCAGGAAATAATTTTATGATCTTAGCTGCGTCTTTTTCGCGTTTTGCTTGTATTAATTCAACGCAACGGTCACCGCTAATTGTATAAGGATCTTCTTCTTTTCCTAATGAAGTGAATGCATTATTATGTACAACGTACGGACCAAATCTTCCAATGCCAACTTTCATTTCCTTACCTTCTAATTCACCAACAACACGCGGCATTTTAAATAATAATAAAGCTTGTTCCAAAGTAATGGTTTCCATTCGTTGGTCTTTACGCAAACCTGCGAATGTTGCTTTTAGTCCTTTCTCTTCGTTCGTTTCTCCAATTTGTGCAAGGGGACCAAAACGACCGATACGCACAATTACTTTTTTTCCACTAACCGGATCGATACCTAATTCACGTTCGCCGCTTTGACGTTCGCTGTGTTCGGTAGTTTTTTCTACGGTTTTATGAAAAGGTTTGTAAAAATCTTTCAGCATTTTTGTCCAATTCAATTTGCCTTCAGCAATTTCATCAAACTCTTCTTCAACTTTTGCAGTGAAGTGAAAATCTAAAATTTCAGGAAAATGTTGTAACAAGAAATCATTAACAACCATACCGATATCGGTTGGGAATAATTTTGATTTTTCTGCTCCTGTATTTTCTGTTCTTGTTTCTTTTTTAATATTTCCTGCAGTTAAAACTATGTATGAATAGTTTCTTGGCGTGCCTTCGCGGTCGGTTTTCTCAACGTAACCACGTTTTTGAACTGTTGAAATGGTTGGTGCATAAGTACTCGGGCGACCAATACCTA
>JANYCL010000137.1 GCA_025360355.1 Sphingobacteriaceae bacterium | reverse complement strand
GAGATCTTAGGCTGGATCAATTCAAGAATTTTATTAGGAGTTGTTTTCTTTATTATTTTGGTTCCGCTCTCTTTAATAGCTCGCCTCTTAAACAAAACCGCAATTAAACTTAAAAAAAGCAATGATTCTTATTACAAAGTAAGAGATCACACTTATCTTCCTGAAGATATCGAGAACATGTGGTAGGAATTAAAATCTTCCCACAAATCCAATTTGAATAATTGGATTCGGATAAGGAGAAAGCCTGGTGTAATTTAAATTCCACAAACCTGTTGCCAGACAATAAATATTATCACTGATCGGGTAACGCAAACCACCTCCAACTAAAATATTCTGAATCCAAATTCTTTCGTTCGGAATATAAGAATAAGGATTATCCCGATTGATCTCATCCACTCCTGCCTGCAAAAAAATATTATTGTAAATAAAATAACGGGCGTTAATTCTTGCGCCATAAAAATTTACACTGTATTTATAATTATTATACTTATAGCTATAGTAATTATAAATGCCGCCCACTCCTATCGAAAATTTTTCGGTAATTTTTATTCCCAATAATGGCGACAAGTCCACGAAAGTTGGGTTACCCAGCCACGCACCAACATTTCCTCCCCAGAATAAACGGTCTTTCAATGTCATTTTTTCATCAGGTTTTTCTTTTTTTGGTCTCTCATCACGTCTAGGAATTGTATCGGATTGGGCATGCAAAAAAGATATGCTCAGGCAAAAGCCTAACATTAAAATATAAAATCTTTTATTTGAAATAAAACGCATTGCTTTTTTAGCTGTATATTTGTTATTCAAATTTACGATTATGTTCGCAGTTGTAACAGGAGCTTCAAAAGGAATAGGGTTAGAAATTGTTAAACAACTTGCCGTTGATGAGGAAAATACTGTTTTAGCTATAGCTAGAAGCCCAAAAGAGCTAAATCTCCTTAAAAAAAATTCAGAAAATATTATAACCTTTACAGGTGATATTACTTCAGCCGCTGTCATTACCAAAATAAACGCCCTTATCAAAAAGAACACAAAGCATGTTGATGTTTTGATCAATAATGCAGGCTTCCTTGTAAAAAAAGATTTCGGAAAGATCTCATCGAAAGAATTATTCCAAGTTTATAATGTAAATCTGTTCGCTCCTTTTTTATTAACTCAGGATCTTTTGCCTTTAATGGGTGGGAAAACAAGATCACACATCATCAATATCAGCAGCATTGGCGGTGTGCAAGGGAGTTCAAAATTCCTCGGACTAAGCGCATACGCTTCATCGAAAGCCGCTCTTGCAGGATTAACAGAATGCATTGCAGAAGAAGTAAAAACAAAGAACATTGCCTGTAATTGTTTAGCTCTGGGAGCTGTGCAAACGGAAATGTTAGAGAAAGCATTTCCCGGATATAAAGCAAAGATCACTGCAAAACAAATGGCTAATTTCATTGTTGATTTTGCTTTAACCGGTCACCAATATTTTAACGGAAAAATAATTCCTGTTTCATCAACAACACCATGAGAAAATTAAATTTTATTATTTTATTGTTCATTCCACTAATACAGTTTTCTCAAAAAAATGTGTATTTGGAATTGGCACAAGAACAAAAATATTGTGGCGGTGCTAAACCTCCAAAAGAAATTTTAGCTCAATATGAAAAGCCTTTACCATACGCAGATAAAAAATTAATTATCGTGTCTTCCAACGGAAAAGTGGATTCAACAAAGACCGATGCAAAAGGAGTTTTAAAATTAAAATTGAAATCAGGTTCCTATAAATTGTATGAGCCATGGCGCTATCATAAAACTTCTCCTGATGGAACAGACATAAAAAAATATGACACAGAATGTTTAAAAAATGTTTGGAGCAAAGTTGATATTTCAATAGATACAAAAAAGAAAAAACAAGTGATCAAGGTAGATCTTGATCCTGTATTTTGCATGCATGAAATACCCTGCATATTAAATCCACAGTATCCGCAATAACATTGAAAAAAATTGTTGCAATATTTTTATTGTTTCCTTTCCTTTTTAATGCACAAACATTAAAACAAACTATTCGCGGCGTAATCTTAGATAAACAAACACAAAGTCCGTTACCTGGTGCCGTTATTTGTGTTTTAAATACAAATCCGATCAAAGCAACAACAAGTGATGAGAATGGAAAATTCCGTCTGGATAGTGTTACCATTGGCAGATGGGCAGTAAAAATTTCATTGATCAGTTATAAAGAAAAAACACAAACTGTTATTTTAACCAGCGGTAAAGAAATTGTTTTGAATGTTGAATTGGAAGAAAGTGCAGTGCAAGCAAGCGAAATAACAATAGTTGCAGAACAAGACAAAACAAAATCAAATAATAAAATGTCGACCGTTAGTTCGCGCGTGTTCTCAGCAGAAGATGCATCACGTTATGCAGGAAGCAGAAATGATCCTGCGCGTATGGCCGCAAATTTTGCCGGAGTAAGCGGGGCCAACGACAGCAGGAATGATATTATTATTCGCGGTAATTCTCCTCTTGGCGTTTTGTGGCGATTAAATGGAATGGATATTCCAAATCCAAATCATTTTGGTTCTTTAGGTTCAACAGGCGGACCAATTAGTATTTTAAATAATAACACTTTAGATAATTCTGATTTCATGAGCGGTGCTTTTCCGGCGGATTATGGAAATGCAACTGCGGGTGTATTTGATCTGAAAATGCGTTCAGGTAACAATGAGAAATACGAATTTCTTTCGCAGATAGGATTTAACGGTTTCGAGCTTGGCGCAGAAGGGCCTTTTTCAAAAAAGAAAAAAAATGGTTCGTTCCTGATCAATTACAGGTATTCAACTCTTTCAATATTTAAAGCACTTGGCATCGATTTCGGTACAGGTTCTGCCGTTCCGCAATATCAGGATCTGTCTTTTAAATTTGACATGCCAACAAAAAGGATCGGGAAGTTTTCGGTGTGGGGCATCGGTGGTTTAAGTTACGTGGCGCTCTTAGCAAGTCAGCAATCCAAAAAAAATGATCTTTATGGTTATAGCGGACGAGATACTTATTTCCGTTCAAATATTGGCGCTGGCGGAATCGCGCATACTTTTTTAATTAATCAGAGCTCCTATACAAAGATCAACATCGGAGTTAGCAATTTATATAATTTTATTAGCGCCGATAGAGTGGATACAACTACCAATCCATATAGTTTAATTAAAGAATACCGTAACACATCTTTCACAACAAAATATTCGGCTAATTTTACTTACAACAAAAAATTCTCGTCGCGCAATTTTATCAGCACGGGTTTTTATTTCGATCTTTTTAATACTTCATTTAAAGACAGCACAAATAATTTTGACGGCTTAGGATTTCATTCGCTGCGGAAATATACAGGACAAACTCTTTTAGGAAGACTTTTTTTTCAGTGGCAGCATAAGTTTACCGAAAAGCTTGCTTTGAATACAGGGTTAAGTTATCAATATTTATTTTTAAACTCATCGCAAGCACCGGAAATAAGATTAGGATTAAAATATAATATCAACAACAAACAATCTTTAAGTTTTGGGGCCGGAATGCACTCTCAGGTGCAGCCGCTTTATATTTATTTTGCTACGGCGCAAACAATAAACAGCTCGGTAGAAACAAACAGAAATTTAGATTTCACAAAAGCCCTGCATGCAATTATTGCGTACGACGTTAATATTTTTAATAATGCTCGCATTAAAGCGGAAGTATATTATCAGTACTTATATAACGTTCC
This sequence comes from Sphingobacteriaceae bacterium, assembly GCA_025360355.1. Classification (GTDB taxonomy): domain Bacteria; phylum Bacteroidota; class Bacteroidia; order B-17B0; family Aurantibacillaceae; genus JAHEYG01. The sequence goes on along the minus strand of JANYCL010000137.1, from coordinate 1,852 downwards.
GGTAAAGATGTCGAAAAATACTTTTTCTGCTTTAAATCTTGGCGCCGATTTTAATAGTCCGAATGTAGATAGTTTAGTAAGCAAAGGCAAAGGAGAAAATTACGGGATAGAATTGACCATCGAAAAATTTTACAGCAGAGGATATTATGCTTTAATTACGGGTTCATTTTTTGAGAGTAAATATGTTGCCAGTGATAATGTATATCGTAACACTGCCTTTAACGGGAATTATGTTATGAATGTTTTAGGAGGAAAAGAATTTAAAATAAAAGAAAAACATATTTTAGCTTTAGATGTAAGAGCAGTTTACGCAGGAGGAAAACGTTATATCCCGATCGACCTCAACGCTTCAATTGCGGCAGGAGAAGAAAGAAGAGATCAAACACAGGTTTATACACATCAATATCCTGCGTATTTCAGATTAGACATTAAACCTTCCTATAAATTAAATACGAAAAAATTCACTCACGAAATAAGTGTGGATCTACAGAATGTAACGCATCACGATAATATTTTTCAGCAACGTTTTGATCTCATTTCCAAAACCATTCAAACCGAATACCAGTTAAAGTTTTTCTTTATTCCGCAATACAGACTGACTTTTTAATGGAAAATGTAAGATGACAAATGGCAGATGTATTGTATTTTTACCTTTGCCCTTTTACATTTTACATTCTGGCTAATAAGCGCGAACGTTTTTTCCTTCCATGAAATTAATGAAAGCACGGTTGGCGACTTTATTTCCGCCGGGAGTAGGATAATTACCTGTGAAATACCAATCACCTAAGTTTTTTGGACAAGATAAATGCAAGCCTTCAATATTTTGATAAATTATTTCGAGTTCACATTTCAGATCGGCTGGTTTTATTAGTTCCGCAATTTTTTGAGAAATTTCTTCTGTAGTAAATGTGTCGTAAATTTCTTTTACCAAATTCACTTGTTCTTCTTTTGGCTTTTTTACTTCTAATAAGGCTTTTTCGTAAACCGATTTCAAAATATTTTCACGGCCGCTTTCTTTTAATAAAGCAATGGTTGCACTAAAGGCAACAAATTTATTCAATACAGCCATATCAATTCCATAACAATCCGGATAACGAATTTGTGGCGCTGAAGAAACTACAATTATTTTTTTTGGTTCTAACCTATCTAATATTCTTAAGATACTTTGCTTTAAAGTTGTGCCTCGCACAATACTGTCATCCAACACAACCAAATTATCAATACCTTTTTTTACAGTTCCGTAAGTAATATCGTAACCTAAGTTCACCATGATATCACGGTTCTCATCATCTGTAATAAAAGTCCGCTGCTTTACATCTTTAATTACAACTTTATGAATTCGAGGCTGAACAGAAAGAATTTTACTTAAAGCAGGTTCTGTAATATTACTTCCGCCTTTTAAAATTTCTGTTGCCTTATGTTTATTTAAATAATCATCCAATCCTTCAATCAATCCACCAAAAGCAACCTCAGCTGTATTGGGAATATAACTGAAAACAGAATTATCAAGATCATAATTAACCGATTTTAAAACTGAAGGCACTAAATAACGACCGAGAGCTTGTCTTTCTTTATAGATCTCAGTATCATTTCCTCTTGAAAAATAAATGCGTTCAAACGAACAAGCTTTTCTTTCCAAAGGAGCAATAATTTCCTGAATTGAAAATTTTCCGTCTTTTTTTATTATGACTGCATGTCCCGGTTCGATCTCTTTTACTTCTGCAAATGGCGCATTAAATACTGTTTGAATTACCGGACGTTCACTCGCAACAACTAAAATTTCATCATCCTTATAATAATAAGCCGGACGGATTCCATGCGGGTCGCGTAAAACAAATGCATCTCCATGTCC
>JANYCL010000088.1 GCA_025360355.1 Sphingobacteriaceae bacterium | reverse complement strand
AAAGGAAGAAAGCTGCCATGAAATTTACGATGGAAAAAGCTACGGCAGGCTCATCTGCATGTTTGAAAATAAATCCACCTTGAATCGTTGAACAAAGAACCGCAAACGCAAGCACAAGATTTGAATAACCAATAAAGTCGAGAGTACTTTTTGCTATTTTGCGAACGAAGACCAAATCACATACGTTGATGAACAACTTCAAATAAAACTATACCTGTCGCCACTGAAACATTCAGAGAAGCAATATTTCCCGACATTGGAATTTTAACCTGCACATCGCTGCGTTTAATATATTCTCCGCTGATCCCATTCTCTTCGCTGCCCATGATGATAGCGGTTGGTTTTTTAAAATCGGCTTGGTAAACAGAAGTCTCTGTTTTTTCATGACAAGCAACAATTTGCAAACCGTATTCTTTTAAATACTCAATTGTAGTTTTTAAATTCTCCTCGCGACAAACAGGCAAGCGATGCAAAGCACCTGCGCTTGTTTTAATTGCATCTCCATTTATTTGCGCAGCACCACGACTCGGGATAATAATAAAATCAACTCCTGCACATTCTGCACTTCTTGCGATCGCACCAAAATTTCTTACATCTGTAATTCTATCCAAGATCAACACCAAAGGAATTTTTCCTTTTTCAAATACACGTGCTAATAATTCTTCTGCATCCGAATAGGTAACTTCAGCTATATAAGCAACAACACCCTGATGATTTTTATTATCAGTCAAACGTTTTAATTTTTCGGGTGGGACGAATTGAAAAGGAATATCTTTTCCTGCTAAAGCTTTCCGTAATTGATTGTATAATTCGTTTGACAAACCCTTTTGTAATAAGATCTTGTCAATGACTTTATCTGCATCGATCGCCTCGATGACTGCCCGCATTCCGAATATTAATGTATCGTTGTTTTCCATTTTCGATTGTAGGTCCCTGAGCGTAGCCGAAGGGCCGGTATTGATTATGCTAAATTAAATTGTCTTAAATGATGATTGGCATGTTTATGTAAAAGATGTAACCAATCGTTATAATTGAACTCTCCAAAGAAAGGATTTAACTTTATCGCTGTCGGATTCGATTCATAAAAATCAAAGAATCCTTTTATCTCTCCTTCCAATTCTGAAATTGCTGCAGGAATATTGGCATGACGGAAAGGTGGAGGCAATTCTGCCATATATGCGTTTGGTGTATTGTCTTTAAAAGGTTTATCACTCAAAGCAAATTCACGGAAACGCTGCACCATATTTTCCTGCGTGTGCAAAGCGAGATGAATTCTTCCGTACGCATTTCCAAATGCATCCGACATATGTTCTATCATTCCTTGCGGAGATAATTTTCCGAAATTTCCTTTTTCGTCGCCTTTTAGTTTTTTGAGAAGCGGAATGTAATCTTCCTTTAAAAATTTTGCTTTGTCCATAATATTAAAGTTAAACAAAAAAGCCCCGCAATTGCAGGGCTTTCTATTTTTAAGATTCTTATTTTTTATCTTGACCGGCTTCCAGTGTAAACTCAATAGTTACATCGTTCTTTTCACCAACACCGAAATCAGCTGCATTAATAACTGTTCTTCCTTCAAAGCCTGCTACATCCACTTTATTACCATCCCAGTTTTGTTCTGAAATTCCAACATAATTAAAATTGAATTCAGCATCTTTTGTTACACCCTTCATGGTTAACTTACCTTTTGCTACATAAGCGTATTTGCCGGGTTCTGCATTTCTTTCAATTGTTGATGCTTCAAAAGAAGCTGTTTTATATTTAGCAACATCAAAAAATTCAGGCTTATCTTTTAAATGACCATCGCGCATTTCGTTTTGTGTATTTAAAGAAGTCATATCAAGTCGGATAAATACTTTCGGACCAGTTGCATTATCAAAATTAACATAACCGCTATCGATATTTATTGAACCACGTGTTGCAGCTATAATATGTTTGATCGCGAATACAACCGAGCTGTGAGCACCGTCAACATTAAACATTCCTTTAACATCAGCAATATCTTTTACGTTTGCATTCATCATGCTATCAGCTTGTGCCTTGCTTGAGAAAGTAAATACTTGTCCGTTAATATTTAATTTTATTTCTTCTTTCGTGATCATTTTTCCATCACCGTGATCGCCTGTAACTGCAATATAAGGTGCAATTACCAATGAAACGATACTCATTAATTTAATTAAGATGTTCATTGACGGGCCTGATGTATCTTTAAAAGGATCACCAACAGTATCACCAGTAACTGATGCTTTATGCGGTTCAGATTTTTTGTAGAACATTTCATTATTGATCATTACGCCTTTCTCGAATGATTTTTTTGCATTATCCCATGCACCACCGGCGTTCGATTGAAAAATTCCCATCAACACACCTGAAACAGTTACACCAGCTAATAAACCACCAAGCATTTCTGCAGAACTAGTGGTATCAAACATTCCTTTAAAACCGAATCCAACTAAAATAGGAGTTAACAAAGCAATAGCACCCGGCAAGATCATTTCGCGGATAGAAGCTTTTGTAGAGATAGCAACACATTTTTCATATTCAGGTTTTGCTTTGTATTCCATGATTCCCGGAATTTCGCGGAACTGACGGCGAACTTCCTGTACCATATCCATTGCAGCTTTACCAACAGCTTGAATACACAATGCAGAGAAAATAAATGGGATCATACCTCCAACAAATAAAGCAGCCAAAACCGGAGCTTTGTAAATATCAATTGCTCCAATACCTGCAACACCTACAAACGCTGCAAATAATGCTAATGATGTTAATGCTGCTGAAGCAATCGCAAATCCTTTTCCTGTAGCTGCTGTTGTGTTACCAACTGCATCCAAATTATCTGTACGCTCACGAACTTCAGGAGGTAATTGACTCATTTCGGCAATACCACCAGCGTTATCAGCTATCGGTCCGAATGCATCAATTG
>JANYCL010000085.1 GCA_025360355.1 Sphingobacteriaceae bacterium | reverse complement strand
TCTGTCATGTCGAGCGAAGTCGAGACGTGATTAATATTCGTTCTTAAGAGGTCTCGACTTCGCTCGACTTGACATTTCGTTAATACTGCGCAAGTGTCGGTTTATTATTCAATATCTTTTCAATTTTCGCCATCACTTTATCAGTTAACAAAGGCAAAACTTCTAATGAAGTCAGTGTTTCTTTTAATTGATCAATTTTACTTGCGCCTAAAATTGTTGTGCTTACGTTTGGATTTTTAACAGTCCATGCAATTGCCATTTTTGGTAATGTTGTTCCAATGTCCTTTGCAAGCGCATCTAATTTTTTTGTTTTCTCGATCCGTGATTGATCACCTAAAGTTTTTTCTTTTAACCAATCCATGCCTTCAATATTTAAACGTGTATCTTTAGGATCAGCGTTATTGTATTTTCCGGTTAACAAACCACTCGCTAACGGACTCCAGATAGTGGTTCCCAGACCGTGATCTCTGAATAATAATAAATAATCTTTTTCCAGTTTAGTGCGCTCGAACATATTGTATTGCGGTTGTTCCATGGTTGGACCGATCAATTTATAATCTTTCGCAACAGCAATAGCCGCCATGATCTCATCGTTAGCCCATTCGCTGGTTCCCCAATATAAAATTTTGCCTTGCTGAATTAAAGTATTCATGGCAAGAACGGTTTCTTCTATTGGTGTGTTCTTATCGGGGCGGTGACAAAAGAAAAGATCTATATAATCAACCTGTAAACGTTTTAAAGCGGCGTGACAACCTTCAATAACATGTTTGCGTGATAATCCTCTTTGGTTTGGGAGATCTTGTTCATATCCAAAAAAAACTTTACTTGAAACACAATATGAACTGCGAACCCAATTTTTCTTTTTCAGAATATTTCCCATAACGGTTTCTGATTGTCCGCGTGCGTAAATTTCGGCGTTATCAAAAAAATTCACACCGGCATCATAAGCAGTGCTTAATAATCCATCAGCGATCTTATCGTCAATTTGTTTTCCAAATGTGACCCAAGTTCCAAATGAAAGTGTGCTAACCTGTAATCCTGATTTTCCTAATCTTCTGTATTCCATAATTTTTAGCTCTCTAACAAATATACATTTTATAAAACAAAAAAGCCATCCGTGATATTCGAATGGCTCTTATATATATTACAAAAATAGTTAAACAATAACTTCTGTTTGCGGAGCTGCTGCCAATATCTCAGCATTAGCTGCTGAAGCGTACTGATCAAAGTTCTTCACAAATGAATTAGCAAGCGTTTTTGCTGTTTCTTTAAATGCTTCTTTATCTTTCCATGCATTTTTTGGTTCTAATATTTCTGCAGGAACGCCGGTGCAAGATTTCGGGAAATTTAATTTAAAGTATGGTGTTACGCCGTATTCAGCTTTGTCTAATTCTCCGCTTAAAGCTGCAGTAATTAAAGCGCGGGTGTAAGATAATTTAATACGACTACCAACTCCGTATTTTCCGCCAACCCATCCGGTGTTTAATAACCAGACGTTAACGTTTGTCTTTTTTAATTTCTCTCCTAATAATTCTGCATATTGAGTTGGGTGTAACGGTAAAAATACTTTTCCGAAACATGCAGAGAAAGTTAAAGTTGGTTCTGTAACTCCCATTTCTGTTCCCGCAACTTTTGCAGTGTAACCACTAATGAAATGGTACATTGCTTGTGCAGGAGTTAATTTTGAGATCGGAGGTAAAACACCAAATGCATCACACGTCAAGAAGAAAATATTTTTCGGAACATCTCCTATAGCAGGATCAACAGCGTTCTCAATAAAATGAGAAGGATAACTTACGCGTGTGTTCTCTGTTTTTTTAATATTCGAATAATCAACGGTTTTTGTTCCCGGATAAAAATTAATATTTTCTAATAAAGAACCCGCTTTAATAGCACTGAAAATCTGTGGTTCTTTTTCTGCTGATAGGTCAACACATTTTGCGTAGCAACCACCTTCGAAGTTAAATACGCCGTTGTCTGACCAACCATGTTCATCATCACCAATTAATTTACGGTTTGGATCAGCTGATAAAGTTGTTTTACCTGTTCCTGATAAACCAAAGAAAATAGCAGTATCGCCACTTTTGCCAATGTTAGCAGAGCAATGCATTGATAAAACTTTTTTCTCGTGTGGTAAAATATAATTCAATACTGCGAAAATTCCTTTTTTAATTTCGCCGGTAT
>JANYCL010000047.1 GCA_025360355.1 Sphingobacteriaceae bacterium | reverse complement strand
TTCAGCATCCAAGTGATTGGTAGGCTCATCTAACAATAAAATATCCGGTTCCTGAATTAACAAACGACATAAAGCAACACGGCGACGTTCTCCACCTGATAATATTTTTACTGATGTATCACTTTCCGGACAACGTAAAGCATCCATTGAACGCTCCAAGCGGTTATCTAAATTCCAGAGATCATTCTGATCAATTAATTCCTGCAGTTGCGCTTGACGGTTAATTAACTTTTCCATTTTATCAGGATCATTAATTATTTCTTCATCCATGAATTTATTATTCACTTCTTCAAACTCATTTAAAATATCAACGTGTTTTTGCGCGCCTTCACGAACTATTTCAATAACCGTTTTGCTTTCATCTAATTTAGGCTCTTGCTCTAACATCCCAATAGAATAGCCCGGCGATTGGTGAATTTCCCCAATATAATCCTTATCAACTCCAGCCATAATACGGAGTAAAGTTGATTTACCCGAACCGTTTAAACCTAACACGCCAATTTTGGCGCCATAATAAAACGAAATGTAAATATCTTTTAAAACTTGTTTTTGAGGAGGGTGAATTTTGGAAACATTCACCATGCTGAAAATTATTTGTCTGCCTTCGTCTGCCATAATTGTAAAATTTGAGAGACGAAAGTACTAAAAATTTCAATTCTTTGGAAAATAAACAGGATGTTTTTCGTTGTATTTACGGATATAACGATTGGCCAGTTCTTTTTTCTTTTTCTTACTTAAAGCATCGAATTCGAAATAGATCTCAGCATCTTTTTTAAGCATTTCTTCAATATTGGTCAGGTTATAGTCAATTATCTTACCCGTATAAAAATCCATTAAGTATTCCCTGATCTCCTTTGCATTTGTTCTGGTACTTCCTCCAGTAGGTCCGTTAATGAATGAATTATACCCGGGCGAATAAATTGTAACATCCACGGAAGCTAAAAAATAACTGATAGTACCAAAAACGGGGATGCGGAAAAAAGATTTATTTATATTAAGATAAATAACATTATTCTGACAAAAACCCCAAACTTTATCTGATTTTATAGTTGAATTGTTGCCATCGCGTTCAATGTATTCTATTTTATCTTCTTCTATTAATTTACCGTAAAAATCGAGCTGGTCTTTACTAATTTTAGTCAGAATTTTCTCTTTCGGGATTGGCCAGTTATGTCTGAAATCCCAATATGTTAAATATAAGCCTTCATATAAGATAAAATCCCTCGAATACGCTACCGAATCAGCTTGTGAATAAAGCCTTGAGGTGAGGGTCAATAAAATTATAAAAATGATAGAGCGCATATTAGGCAAAGATGATTATTTTTTTTAATTTTATAAGATGCGGTATACAATTTATTTTTTCGCTTGTTTTTTATGCCTTTCAGGTTATTCGCAAAAAAACTTAAGCAATGCTCTTAAAAGCAGAATCGAGAACAAAACACTTCCTTCAGCAAACTTTGATGTTTTAATTACAGGTGACATTCCAAAACTCCTTGCTGCAGAAAAAACTTTGGGGATCAAGGTGAAGTATTATGCTAATAATGTTGCTTGTGTTAACGCGAATGTAAACGCAATAGCAGCTTTAATTGAAAACAAGACCGCTAAATTTATTGAATATATTGAGCCTAACAAAAAACCACTGAACGATACCATGCAAATACGCAACCGTATCCGTCCGGTAAAATTAGGAACCACACCTTTAACTGCTGCTTACGACGGGACAGGAATGATAGTTGGTATAATTGATTCTGGTTGTGATTTTAATCATCCTGATTTTAAAGATGCTTTAGGAAATACACGAATTAATTTTATTTGGGATCAAACAGTAACTACACCAACAACTATACCAATGCCTTTTGGTTACGGACAAGAATGGACAGCTGCACAAATAAACGGAGGATCTTGCACGCATGTTGATACTCTATATTACGGACACGGAACCGGCGTTACAGGTATTGCAGCCGGAAATGGTTTAGCAAGTTTATCGCACGAAGGAGTTGCATCGAAAGCAGAAATTATTGTTGTTGCTTTGGATTTTAATAAACCTGGACCAATAATTGCAGACGCTGTTCAATACATTATTACAAAAGCAACAGCAGCAGGAAAACCATTTGTAATTAACGCAAGTGTTGGAGATTATTATGGCAGTCATGATGGCACTGACTCTGAAGCTAAATTAATTGATGGTTTAATTTCTAATATTCCCGGAAGAGCGATGGTTGTTGCAGCAGGGAATGCAGGTAATGTAAAATTTCATACACAAAATATTGCTACACCTGCTGACACTAATTTTACATGGCTATACACTTCATCCGGTAACTTATATTATTGGCTTTATGCTGATACAAATAATATTAAGAATGTAAAATACTCGATAGGATCGAACAGACTTAATTTTAATGATCTGGGAAATATTGGTTTTAAAAACTACAATTACTGCTTTACATTAAAAAAAGACACGCTAAAAGTCGGCGCTAACAGAATTGGAATTATTGAAAGTTCCGCCAGTGTAAACGCTTATGGTGTTTACGAATTGTTTATTAAAATAACACCTGATAGTGCCGCTTATTTATGGCGGATCGAAAGCAACGGTACTGGTAAATTTGACGCTTGGAATTTCAATTTCGCTACAGCCGGCTTGCCAACCGTAGCGCAATATCCTAAAATTACAAAATATACAATGCCCGATACCATTCAATCCATTTGCAGTGGCTTTCAATGCAGCGATGATATAATTACAGTTGCCAATTACAACAACTTAAAAACATATTGGGATGTAACTAACACATTGCAAACTCTTCCTACAAGCACCGGCGACCTTGCTGATAACAGCAGTGCAGGACCAACACGCGATGGGCGTGTGAAACCTGAAGTAGCAGCCAGCGGCGCGTTTATTTTTACTTGTTTGGTAATTAGCATGCAGGCTAATTTAATACTCACTAATCCAACCGGAGTTGCACAAGGTAGTTTTCATGTCGCGAGTGGCGGAACATCAGCTTCCTCTCCTGTTGTAGCAGGTTTGGCAACTTTATTTATGCAAGCGCATCCTGCTTTTACAAATAAACAAATTCGTCAGGCCATTATTAATTGTACTTACAGCGATGCATTTACCGGTTCTTCTTTGCCGAATTATAAATGGGGCTATGGTAAATTAGATGGCTTCAGCACTTTTACCTGCGCCATTTCAACAGGCATGGATAATAAAAGTTTAATTAAAGAAAGTAATATTTATCCGAATCCTTTCAATCACCAAACAACAATAAAATTAAAAGAAATAGTTAACGGCGACATAAAAGTTTACAATGCAATGGGCGCATTAATTTTTTCGGATAAAATTAATTCTGATCAATATACTTTAAGCAGAAGTGTTATTAATGCAGCAGGAGTTTATTTTGTGATCGTTAAATCTTCTAATACAGAATATAATTACAAAGTAATTGCTACTGATTAACAATGCGCATTGCCTCAAATAAACTGCAGGATATTCTTGCTTTTTATACTTCTGAATTATCTTCCGTTTACGATCCGGGCGAATTAACTGCTGTATCACAACAGGCATTAAAACATTATCTTGGCTTTTCGCCAACAGATATAATCACAAGGAAAAACGAGAACCTTAATCAAAGCGATGTTTTAAAACTTTATGATTGTTGTTTGGATCTAAAAAAAAATAAACCCCTGCAATATATTCTTGGCGAAACTTTTTTTTACGGATTGTGTTTTAAAGTAAATTCATCTGTTTTAATTCCTCGTCCGGAAACTGAAGAGTTGGTTGAATTAATTTTAAATGATTGTAAAGATCTAAACGAAACAACACTAGATATTTTAGATATTGGAACGGGCAGCGGATGCATTTCGATCTCATTAAAAAAGAATTTACCGAATGCAAATGTTTCGGCTGTTGATGTTTCGCAGGAAGCACTTGTAGTGGCTCAGGAAAATTCGCAATTAAATAAAACACCAATATTATTTAGCTGTACAGATATTTTAAAACCGGATGCTGAATATAGTTTGGATACTTATGATATAATAGTAAGTAATCCGCCTTACATTGCTAAAAATGAAGCGGCACAAATGCATGAACGCGTAAAGAACAATGAGCCTCTAATTGCATTGTTTGTTGAAAATAACGACGCAACTATTTTTTACAAACGCATTATTGAAATTACACACAAACATTTAAATCCGGGAGGGAAATTGTATTTCGAATTAAATCCTTTGTTTGCAGATGAAATTAAAACAATAGCACAAAACAATAATTTGTTCTCTGAAATAAAATTAATTAACGATCTTTCGGGTAATACCCGCTTTTTAAAAGCAATTAAACATGGCTAGAATAATTACACTTATTTTATTATTTGCGTTTGCGAAAATAAATGCACAAAAAATTGAACTCACACCGGAAACTCCTCCCATTAACGTTGGAGGTAAAGCGCAGCTAGACCGTTTAATTTATACACAACTGGTTGTGCCGGCTACATTAATTTGGGTGGATGATAAATTAGTGACCATTTATTTTACTGTGACCAAAGAAGGTAAAATGACAGATCCTTTTTTTAAAGACAAGTACGATAAGTACTACGAAAACGAAAGCAAACGTTTATTAGATCTTTTATTATTTGAACCCGCCAAAATAGGAACTACAATTGTAGATGCTTTCGGTTCTATTACTATGACATTTAACGGTGCGAAATATAAAGAGAGTTTAAAAGAACGTAAAAAATTAAAAAATTATTTAACCAAACCTGAAGATAGCACTTCAGTTATTTATGAAGCCGCAGATAAATCGCCTGAGTTTTTAAAAGGTGATGATGCGTATCCGCAATTTATTTTAGACAACATAGAATATCCGAACGTAGCCAAAACACAGAACATAGAAGGTACCGTTCAGCTTGCTTTTATTGTAGAAAAAAACGGATTTGTAAGTAACATAAAAGCGATCAAGGCCGTAAACGGCGGCTGTACTGAAGAAGCCATTCGCATAATTAATTTATTAAAATGGAAACCGGCTGAGAAAAATGGAAAGTACGTCCGCTATAAAATGACTTTACCAATTACTTTTAGTCTGAAAAACATTAATAGGGATAATTCGAACAGTCAACAATAGAAATCCGATCTTATAAGTTTTAGGCATCTAGATTCGTATATTCGTACCAATTCGTATTCGTAGATCAATCTTCCTCGTGATAATCAATGATCAAACCATCAAGCGGACTAATTGAAACGACTCGTCTTTCTTCACCAAAATTAAAAACAACAGAATCGTTCAAATAGTTTTTATCTGCTTTTGTAAGTTGTACTGATTCTAATTTTAATCCAATAACATCAGTCCACATTTTAGTAGCTGAAGCTGTAACACCAATTAATTTTATTTTACCCGGAAATTCTTTTTCGATTTCTTTTTTCTCTTCCGCGTAATTATAATCTACAGCGTCCATACCACTACCTTCGTCATTACTGCTTAAAGAAAGTTTATAACCATCAGTAAAAACAATTTCAAAACAGTCTATCAACTCCAGTACATCACCCGGGTTAATTGAATTTTGCCATAAATAGCAATTAATACCTTTAACCGTTCTGCCCTCTGAAGCTATCAATTTCTTTAAAGATTCAGCATCGAAATAAGCTTTTTCCTGTTGTTCGTTCATGGCTTAAAGATATTAATTTTTCCTTTGTTTAAACCTTCTTTCCATTCTGCAATCCAACTATTATATCGTATCTTTGTTATACCCTTATGAAAAATATTTTTAAATATTTCACTTTCGTTATTTTAGCAATTACTTTCTTAACCAGTTGCTTAAATTACAGGAAATTAGTTACCGATGAAGTTGTTTTGAAAGACCAAAACTCCCAAACCGGAACGATCATTGAATCAGATACCGCTAAATTAAAACTCAGGAAGATCGACGAATCTGTTAGCGTTATTCCATGGAATACGGTTGATACCGTTATCGGTAAAAAATTTAAAACAGTTTTCGTTGGTGCTAATATCGGTTATTACAATATCCCTTATTTTTCAGTATTCCGCAATGAGTCTATGTCCGGACACGCGGCAGGTTTCCAATATAAAGCGGGTTATGCTTTGAGAAGTAACAGTTTGTTTTATTTTCAGTTTTTATATTCTCCAGCGAGTCCTTATGGTATAACAAAATTCGGTGTTGGTTATCAGCGTTACCTCGGACAAACCACTTATTTAAAAAAACGCGCATTTTTTGTAGGTGGTGAATTTAGTTTGATGAATGTAAAAAACAATAACGGCGCACAAGCTTGTCTTGAACCATTTACAGGTTATGAATTAAAACTTGCTGCTCATATAAGAGTACATTTTAAATTTGGCTTACAACTTAATCTCGCTAACAAAAACAATGCATTGGGCTCTAATTTTAGTATTGGATTCCATTTCATGCGCAAAAATTTTACCAAGCGTTATAATTATTTAAATAAAGAACACCATATTTTCGGACAATGAAAAAAGTAATTCTTTACATATTATTTTTCTCACTTAGTGCAACAAAAATGCATTCGCAGGTTGGTAATATTGTGTTTAACGATACTATTATTCATGAACTTTATATTAAGACTGACTTGCCGGACTGGTTCAATACTCTAGAAAAAGAATTCGCAAATAATATTTCAAATCCCGATCTATATCCCGAAATTTATCATAACTGTGATGTTGTCTTTGATGGATTAGTTGCGAATAATTGCGGTTTCCGTGAAAAAGGAAATGCATCTAATACACTTTCTAATTTCGGAAGAAAAAATCCTTTAAAAATATCATTTGATGAATTTAATTCCAATCAAACACTTGATGGTCTTAAAAAATTAAATTTAAATGTTTTCATTAATGATCCATCATTGATGCATGATGTTGCTTGCAATAAACTAATGCGTGATGTTGGACTTGACGCCTGCCGCACATCTTATACCAAATTATGGGTGAATGGGGAATACATAGGATTACATTTAATAATTGAAGAAGTAGATAAAACATTTTTGAAATCGAAATATGGTGGCGCTAATAATGACGGGAATTTATATAAAACCAATCGCGGCGCTTCGGTTTCGCTCGATTGGCTTGGGGATGACAAACAAAAATATAAAGATAAAGGACTAAAACTAACAACTAATAGCAGTGTTGATGATTGGACAGGCTTCATTAATTTCGTTGATTTTTTAAATAATTATACCGGAGATGATTTCAGACAGAAACTGGAAAGTAAATTTGACATTCATCAATATTTAAAAGCTTTGGCAGTAGAAAAATGTGTGCGCAGCTGGGATAGCTATTGGGGAGGCGGAAATAATTATTATTTGTATGAGCATCCCGATGGAAAATACAGATGGATACCCTGGGACATGAACGAAACATTTCAGGATATAAAAGTATTGAGCGGAACAACTGCTCTCATGGGATATTTAATTCCAACACCACAGATCGATAAAAGACCATTGCTAAAAAAAATATTTCAGTTTGATGATTACAAAAATGAATATTTGAATTATGCATGCGATCTGATACAAACTAATTTTAATCTGAATAATTTAGGTCCTTACCTTTTGAAACGCCATAATTTAATTGATGCAACTTATGCAAGTGATCCTAACGCGCTTAATTCTTACGGTTCTTTTGCAACTTCGCTTACAGAGGAAATGCAGGATGAAGTTTCGCTAACCAAATCATCATTTGTTATCCGCATAAGATATCCAGGTATTTTTCCATTCATTGAAATGCAAAGGAAATGGGTTGTTGAACAATTGAAAGCATGGGACAGGAGTTGCGACATTAAAAATACCGGTCTGTATAATTTAAATGTATTTCCAAATCCTGCGCACGACTATATTAATATTGCAAATGATGATTCGGATTTTGAATTTGCTCAATTCAAATTATATAATTCTACAGGTAAATTATGCATGCAAAGTGACTTTACAGTTACAGCAGGATCTTCAACCAAACTTCAATTAGTTGGCGTACCGCAGGGCTTTTATATTCTAATAAAACAATCCGGTGATGGCCGGATCGGAAGAGCTAAAGTGGTTATAGAATAGTCTTTTTGTTAAAATTTCATAAGGAATTAAACCTTTCCTTCTACTGTGCGTCATACTCATAAATACCACATTTATGACCTTTTCTTTTATAAAAACTACCCTTTTTAATGCTGCAATGGTAGTATTCAGCATTTGCTTAACTGCTTTACTTTTGCCTTACTTGATCTATGATGTTATTTTAGGTGATGGCTACAGATAAATATTGATCTAACTACTCAATATTCACCACTTCTTTTGTATTACTATAATACATTGGTCCCGTTAAGAAATTTGTATTACGGTAAATTATTTTATCATCAGTGACTTTTATTATTTTTACTGATACAATGCTTCCATCCTTTAAATGCAGAATATAATTATTCTTTAAAGTTTGTGATTGATACTGATCACGGAGATCTGCTAAAGTAATTGTGTTTTTAATATTTGTTTTACCGCTCGTATCAGGTTCAGCGGAAATATTTCCCGTTTTAGCATTCACCACTGGCTTAGTCTCCACAGCTTTTGTCTTTGTGTAGATCTCTACTACATTATTTTGGTAAGTTATAGATTCAACATTACTTTTACTCACAACATACATCGGACCATCCGGATTTTTTGTTTTCTTATATCTGATCTCACTCACATCAATTTCGAATATCTTAACAACCAAAATTTCTTTATTCACTAATCTTAAAGTATCCTGAGAGTAACAAGAAAAGCCTGCGCAAAAGAATATCAGCGGCAATACTATTTTTATATTTTTCCGTGTTACCATATCCCTCCTAAAGCCGCGAATACAATTAACCACACTGTAACTCCACCCGCAATTGGAACAAGCGCTGAGACTATCCTGACTCCACGTTCCTTCCCTTGAAAGTGGCGGTAATCTTTTATATCAGCTACGTCAGAAAAATGAATTTCATCTATAGTATCCTTGTGAAAAATAATAGTGTCGAAAATAGTAATATGCGTTTGATTTGCTGCATACCTTTCTTCAGTGAAATTTTTTATCCGATTCTTTTCAGATTCTTTGATCACATAATAAAGATACTTTTGATATTCAGCCGTATCGATCGGCACAAAACGGCCGCTTAATTTATTTTTCTTTACCTCCACT
>JANYCL010000036.1 GCA_025360355.1 Sphingobacteriaceae bacterium | reverse complement strand
GTTTCCACAGAAACTTGCCACACATAAGTTTCCATGTTTTGAGGAACACCCATGTAAGTTCCATCCCAGCCAACTTTTATATCTGTCGACTCAAATAATAATTGTCCCCAACGGTTAAAGATCCTGAAGAAATTTAATTTTTTAATTCCCCATCCATCAACATAAATAATATCATAGATACCATCTCCATTCGGCGTAAATGCAGTCGGCACATCCACACTTGATTTCGGTAAAATTTCTATAGTGAAAGAATTAGTAATGCTAAAACATCCCATGCTGTCTTTTATCAATACATTATAAACCATGTTCACAGTTGTACTTGAAACAGGTAGCGGACAATTCGTACAACTTAAACTTGTTGTAGGATTCCAGAAATAATTAAATCCAATTCCTGCATAACCTGGCACAGTAACAAATTGTCCGATCACAACTGCCGTATCCCAACTCATTGACGGCGGCGGTTGTTGTATGTAAACTGATTGAGTAAACGCAGATGTACAACCGATCGCATCAGTTACCATAATAGTAAATGTTGTCGACATAGTTAAAGTTCCTGTCGGACTTGGTATAGTTGAATCATTTAAATGTATTCCGGGGTGCCAGATATAAGTATAGCTTGGTAAACCAACTGTTGTAAATGTTGATGCACTTCCTGCACAAGTATCATGCGGCGTTATTGTTACTGACGGTCGCGGTGCAATGAACATACGTTTACGTATTGTGTCCTTACAACCGTATTGCGTATCTGCAATGTAAAGCGAAACAGTATAAGTTCCTGGTGCAGCAAATGTGTGACTAGGATTTAAACTTGAACTTGTATTTCCATCTCCAAAATCCCAGAACCAATAAGTTGGTGGTCCGGTTGAATTATTTGGAAAATTGTCAAGCACACCTAAACAATGCACCGAATCGATCGCTGCAATTTCATTGTTCCTATCGAAAAGAGCAACAACATTCCTGATGTTAATCGGATAGACGACGGAATATTTACACGCCATTTGACTTGTATAATAAACCAAACTTACGTTCGTAGTTCCTGAAGGCGGATAAAAATTAAAATAATGTGGAATTGGAGAAACAAAATCAGTATCATGACCGTCACCAAAATCCCAATGCCATGTAAATACGTTTGTAGTATCTTTTATTGTAAACACAATTGCCTCATTTTTACAAATAGTGTTTTTATCAGTAAAGAAATCTGCATCAGCTCCCAAAACTGTAATGGTGTGCGAAATAACAGCCGGACAACCAAACGAACTGGTTACTGTTAATGTGATAGGATATAATCCCGGTGTTGTGTAAGTGTTACCAACGGTCGCCGTACCTACCACAGGGCCGCCGCTCGATAAATTCCAATTGCGTGGTCCTGGTACAAGATTAATAGAAGTATCCTGAAACACAATAGCACAGCCCGCGCATGCAACACTGCTTGTTGAATTACATTGATTCACATAATTGAAACCGGGTATTGGATAAAGTTGCACATAAACGGGAAATATGGTTTTACCCTGACAACCGTTTGCGTCGCTTGTTGTTAAAGAAACAGAATATGCGCCTGCGGTAGTATAAGAATGTACTATTGATGTTGCAGTTATAATTTGTTGGGATGAACCATCATTAAAATTCCAGGTATATGAAGTGGCACCGGGAACATTCGCTGCATTAAAATTCAAAGAGCTTCCAATACAAATGGAATTAGATGTTGACGGACTTATTACTGGCTGAGGGGCGTTGACCGTTACGACCTGATTAGCCGAAGCAACACAACCATTAGAGTTAGTGGCGACGACCGTTATAGTAAAATTCTGACTAGGAGGTGAAGCTGCCGTATAATTATGGACAGCATTTACAACAGTTGAAGTATTTAGTGCACCTGAACCGGGATCGCCAAAATTCCAAGTGTATGTAAGAGGTGCATCGGATGTTGAAGTATTATTTGTGGTCATTGTATAATTAGGCATACAACCAACAGATGATGATGAAATTCCAAAACTTGCATTAACACCGCTTATTGTTATCATACCTCTAGCAGTATCCATGCAATCATTTGTATCACGTACAACAAGCATTACGCTATAAGAACCGGGAGATGTTATTGGATAATTGATCGTATCTAATTGTGTTACTCTTGGCGGGAAAGTTCCAATGTACTAGGTAAATCCAATTCCGCAGCCTTTCATTACATCCTGAGAGTTCAACGAACTATAAATTGTTGGAATTGTTTTACAGGCTATTCCAGGATTTGTGAATGAAGCAATTAATTTTCTTACTGTAACAATAATTGTATGCGTAAATGGAGAGCAGCCTGTTGAAGCATTATATCCTGTTACTGAAGCGGTGTAATTTCCTGATGCAGTATAAGTGTGTGAAGTTGTATATGAACCCGTGCCTCCTAATGCAACAGTTGGAGTACCATCACCATAATTCCACATTCCGCTTTGCGCGTCCTGCAAATGCGCAACAAATTTCACAACATAAGATGAATCACAACGCGTAAAATATCTTCCTCGCGCAATTGGTCCAAGTACCGTGACCGATGTAGATGATGCTGTACTTCCTTTACAGCCATGAACGTAGGCTGTCATCGTAAATCCAAAAACTCCGGTATGATTAAAATTCCAGGAAGGGTTCGGATCATTCACACATCCTGAAAAGAATCCATCATCACTTTCTACATGCCAGTGATTAACTGTGTCTCCGGGAACAACAGTTGTTGTATTTATTATTTGTACAGGCTGATTCCAACAGACCGTTGAAGGTGTAAATGTGAAACTTGGATTAGGCGGATTCTTAACATAGATCCAATGTATAAAAGAAATATCGCTGCAACCTGCTGTGTTTGTAATTGTATGAACAACGCTATAAGTTCCGGCAGCAGTATATGTGTGTACAACAATACTTGCAGTTGGTCCGGATACTATCGGACTTCCGTCACCGAAGTTCCAGGAATAATTATTTATTGGAGCTGTAGAAAAACTTGTATCAGTGAAGGTGACCGTTAGTGGAGCACAGCCTTCACTTTTATCTGTAAAAAAATAGGATGTTATTTTTCGGAGTGAATCATAAACATGATTAATCGTATCCTTACAACCGTATTTAGAAATAGCAATGAGCGTAACTGTAGGTTTATAATACGGAAATATTGTATAAGGATTATTACTTCCCTGCGTTAAAGTAAGAGTTGGTGCAGTTGCAGTACCGACACTTGTTGTAGAATAAGTTCCGGGAGGCGAATTGGTGGGAGATAGAGACCACAGAAAATTAGTAGCGCCACCTGTTGATGTGTTAATAAAGTTCGCAATGAAAGGACTGTTACAACTGAACGCAAGCGGAGTTGAAGTAAAACTTGCCACAACTTTTTGAACGAATACCGTAAATGTTTTTACATCTGTACAACCACCACTGAATGCTGTTACTGTAATTGTTTGCACACCCGACATAATAAAATGATGCATCACAGTATCAGTAGGAACATTGGCGACATTGGGAGTAGCGTCTCCCCATGCCCAGGTAGTAAACGCGGCATTGGAAGAATCGCGCTCAATAACATAAGCACCATAACAGACCGTATCCTTTATCAGAACTTTTACTTTTGGAGTGTTTAAGTTAACGGTTGTTGAAACTGTTTTAGAACATTGGTTATTATCAGTACATGTTAAAGCCACTGTGTACGAACCGTTAGCTGTATAGGTGATAGAACCCGGGGTTACTAAAGTGGATGTTGAACTTCCAAAATTCCAGCCATAAGTTAAAGACCCGCCCAATGGAGAACCCGTAACGCAATTAGAACCACTAAAAGCCGCAGTAAATGGAACGGTACAGGAATTTAAGGATAAAGGATTACTACTGATAATAACTGTTGGTTGTGCTGAAACTTTTATGATTGCAGTTTGTGTAAGTACACCATCACAACCATTTGCATCTTTTGCAATTAAGGTAACATTAAAAGTGCCTGGAATATTATAAACGTAAGTTGGGTTTTGCGTATTCCCTATTCCACCATCTCCATACGCCCATTGCCACTGAACAATTGGTGTTGTTCCACTTCCCACCGAAAGATCTGTGAAAGGAACAGTCATAGGCGCACAATGACTTGCAGGAATAGTATAAGAAAAATTAGCTGTTGGCTTTCCATATACTTTGATCATTAATGTTTGAGTAACAGGTGCACTTGAAACTATTGCTGTATATGTTACAACATAATTACCAGGAGAAGTATAAGTATGACTTGGATTATTACCTGTTGCAGATGTAGCATCACCAAATAACCATACAATATTGGAAGCACCTGTTAAACCAGTAAAAGCAACACCTACTAAAGGAGCACAGCCTGATGTAGGTGTGGCAGCTATTTGCGAAAAGCCTTTAAAAGAAAAAAGGGCAAACAGAAATGCTAAAAAAACCCTTGTAATCCTTTTAATCATTAAAAATTTTTATTAAATTTGGTGTATATACAAATATAAAAAATTCTGCCTTTTAAACCAATTTTAATGAAGCTAAAAAGTATTTTCTTGGTTTTTACTTTATTGTTCTCTTTTTCTGTTTTTTCGCAGAATTGCGGGTCTAAATTACCTGCTAATTATGCGGCATTAAGAGCTCAATACCTTAAAACCTCAGCAATGAGCAATACATTGCTTCCGCATGATACATGTTTAAACAAAAAATTATCAATTGTATTTTATGTGTTTTTAGATAGTCTGGGTAATCCAAATGTCACACCTGCACAATGCAATTCATGCATTAGCATTTTAAATAAATATTTCAGTCCTATTTGCATAACCTTTATGAATTGCAGTACAGTTTACATACCGGAATACGAATACAATAAATGGGATCAACCAAATCATGAAAACAAGATCGTAGGTAATTATAATTGGTTCACCGAGAAAACAATTAATATTTATTTAGTTACACAAATGATAGTGCCTCCAAAAGCAGGATATGCTTACGGTCCGGGAGGAAGAGATCTTATTGTAATGCTAAAATCTGCTTTTACAGGTTTAGTAGCAGTTCATGAAATGGGACATTTTTTTGGATTACCACATACATTTGCAGAAATATCCACCGGTTCAGGCGATGGACCTAGTTTAGAATTAGTAAATGGAAGCAATTGCACAACAAGAGGAGATGGCTTTTGTGATACAGATGCCGATCCTTATACTATTGGTTCAGGTGCCGGGCCTTGCGGTTATGTTTACGGACCAAAAGATCCAACTAATCAATACTACGTTCCCCCTGTAGATAACATCATGAGTTATTGGGGTTGTCCTTGCAGATTCACGCAAGAACAATATAATTGGATGGCGTATATGTATTTAACGGCTCGCAATTATTTACATTAAGATTTACAGCATTTTTATTTCGGTAATTGGTTTATCTGAACCCCATTTGCCTTTGTAACCGTCCTTATCCTGTGTTAACCAAATGTTTATTATTCCATTATTTGAAAGTGCAATAATTCTGATCTCATTTTTATCTTTTACAATATCCAGGATCGGAATTTCCTTTTTTGTTAAACCTATAATGATCCCCTTTTTTCCATCTATAATTATATCGCCTTCAATATCGCGACCATCATTTTTAGTCATGAATTTATACGGCCTGCTCGTCAGCGGACTTTTTTCTACAACATAATCATTTAAAAAATATCCTGCGATGGTTTCTGCTTCACCTTCTGAGATCGGTGCTCTAAAAACATTTGCGGCCATTGAGATCACTAATTTTTCATCGGGGTAGATCAATAAAAATGCTCTTGCTCCTTCCGATTCACCACCATGAAAAATTACTTTTCTTTCTTTACTGTCAACACCAATTTTGAATCCGTAACCTGCGCCGGTTTCTTTTCCATCATTTGTTTTTTGAGATGTAAATAATAATGATAAATAATTTTTAGAGACAATTTTTTCGTTTAGTAATGCATTACCGAATGTCACCAGGTCATACGGAGTAGATAAATATCCACCGGCCGGCCATTTGTAACTGTAATCTTCACCTAAAGCAATCGTAAATCCTGTTTTTGATGGGTAATAAAACATACTGCGATTCAGAATTTTTTGTCCTAAAATTTCGGGACAAGTATGTTTCATGTTTAACGGTGATAAAATAAATGTATCAATAATACGGTTAAAACTTTTTTGTTGTTGATTTTCGATCGCTGCGCCAAGTAAAACATAACCGTAACTTGAATATTTGTATTTCTCGCCTGGCTTAGAAACTAAACTATCATTTATGAATCGTGTTAAAGCATCTTCTAATTTTTTGTGTGTTGCATCATTTTGCGAACTGATCTCGTGGGTTCCATAATGACGGATCCCACTCGTGTGCGATGCTAATTGTCCTAGTCTGATAATTTGCAATTCTTTAGGAACCGTAACATATCTGGCAATAAAATCATCTTCTTTCAAATCTCCCTTTTCAATTAATTTAGCAAAGGTAGCCGCAGTTAATATTTTAGTCAGGCTTCCTATACGATAACGTGTGCTATCTGTAATAGGCGTTTTATTACTTACATCTGAAACGCCAAAAGAATTGCTGTAAACTATTTTGTTATCTACCGAAACACAAACCGAAATGCCGGGAATATTAGCAACAGTAATATAAGAACTCAGCAATTTATTTACACTTTGCTGTATCTGTTTGTTTTGGGCATTACTGATACCAAAAATAAATACGAGTGCAATTACATTCAGTTTCATAGCCTAATACAAACAAATTTCATACCAAAATAAAATAAAAAAGCCCCTCAACAGTATTGTTGGGGGGCTTTTTATTAATTAGAAATTATTTATTCAATGATCAATTTCTTGGTTACTTTATCACCAGTACTATCAATGATATTTACAAAATAAATACCTTTTGCGAAGTGACTTAAGTCAAGTCCGATGATAGTGCTAGTCACACCTCTTTCAACTTTAGTGTAAACCACCTGACCAACGCTATTCATAACTGTGAAATTTAAATCGCTTGATTTTGGCATTGTAACTGCGAAATTAAATACACCATTACTTGGGTTAGGGAATATTGCAATGTTACCGGATATACCGTTCACATTATATATATCAGTAACACAAGCTAACTTAGGTAAGATAGCCAATGAAGCATTTAACTGCCATGATGCAGTTGTTCCATCATTAAACGCTACCCATGTAGGACCAGTTTGTAACTCCCAAGCAGTAGAAGCAGCGAGTGTTGGACCAGTACTAAAGATACCAATTGTATCTCCGGTTAATGTAGATGTTGTACAGCCAAGTAGGAAGTCACCTGTAACAGTTGTTGGTAAGGCAAAGTTAAAGCTGTATGGACGTATAATATTTGAAGAATATCCCACAGACGGATTACCTATATAAGGATAGTTAGCTGTAGCTGTACTTGCAGCTAAAATATTCGTGATAGAATTAGTAAATGTGTTAACAGCAGCACCTGATGGGCCGGTTACATTATTACCATTATAAATTTTGAAAGTAATACCTGAAGTACCATGAGTACCAATGTTAGCTGTTGCATGACGGTAGAAAAGAACAATACCACCCATGATCTTAGCTGTACCAACTAAACCTGTTGACTTATAATATTCAGCTTTTTCTAAATCACCATAGCTATTATTTCCGCCTACATAACCGGTACCTCCTGTTGTGTATATCTGAATTGTGTCAGAACTTTTAAAGTTAGTTAATGTATCGCTGCAACCAAAAGCTGCTACAGTACAAGCACCAACACTGATAGTTTTTGTACTTGAATTAATTCCAACAGAGTTAGTCGCTTTACAAGTAATTGTATAATTACCTGCTGTAGCAAAAGTAATGTTAGGATTTGTTGCAATAGAATTAGGATTATACGTTACGCCAGCTGATGGTACAGATGACCACGAATAAGTTGGAATTGGGTTACCTGTAGATCCGTTTGAAGCTGCAGTTGCAACACCTGTACAAGCTGTAGTAGCAAGAATGAAGCTTGATGTTGGAGCTTGAGGAGCTGCTGCAGTACATAAGGTAATTGAGCTTGCGCTTAATTGACTACGGTATGTTCCTTGAGTCATTGCTTGTTGCATACGTGTTTTTTGATCTACAGACCACATGTACATACAAGCATCATCAGTATAATCCATATAGTTCATTGTCATTTCACCATTTGGTGAAGTACCTGCACCACAAAGATTAACGTGATAACCCGGAGTTGAAGGAATACAACCACCATGTAAAACATCTTGTGTTGGAGTATCATTAGCATAATCAGTCGCGCAATTTGCGTCACCATTAATATGACGTAAACCTAACCAGTGACCTGATTCGTGAACTAAGGTACGGCCTTTATTATAAGGCGCAGCAGCAGTTGCAGAACCGATACTTCCAATATATTGAGATCCGCAAACCACACCATCAGTAGTTGCGCTTCCGTTTCCTGTAATACCTGTTATAGTAGTTCCGATCGGGAAAGTAGAATAACCTAATAAACCACCGCTTAATGCAGTTACCCAAACGTTAAAATAATAAGTTGGATTCCAAATCGTAGGCGGTTTCATTGTAGCATCACAAGTACCCATGCTATAACCAGCTCCAGGAGCAGCAAGTCCTGAGATCGCAGTATAAGGTATCCTGTCAATTCCAGACTCAACTAAAACTCCACCTGTAGGATTTTTTACCGCTAAGCAAAAAGATATTTGAGCATCAGCTTTTAAAGGCAAAGCCCATGCCGGACAATTACCGCTGTTAAAACCTGTAGACTTATAGTCAGCATTCATGATAGTAATCTGATCCTGAATTTGAGCTTGAGAAATATTGATTCCAACCCCAACTGCAGTTCCACCGTGTACAATGTGGAAAATAACGGGAATAGTATAAACCGCATTGGTTTTTGCTCCATTTGGATAAACTATGTCATGATTCGCTTTTTCAACTTGTGCTAATTTTTCAGCCGACCAAGATTCCCATTCTCCGTGAGGAACTTGAGTACCGCAGCGTCCCGGAGGAGCAAGCTGATCAACGTGGCCACCTTTCTGATTGTTTGAAGACGTATGCGGTTGCTTAGAAGCCGTCTTAAAGTTTTGTGCATTAACCGTTACACAACAAAGTGCTAACGCTAATACTGATAGTAGATTTTTTTTCATGTTTTTTTTTGTGTTTGTATTTATAACTTTTAGTGTTTGTGTTTATTATGTTAATAAAGCTAAGATATTTTCTTAAAAAAAGCAAAAACTAAACTATTTAGATACGATAATTTAATTAACATTATTGTAATCTTATGTTTATAAGCTCATTATATCCTTTAATTTAACAGCCTGACGTCGCGAAATTTCGACTTCTTGTCCGCCTTTTAACTTTACCATTAAACCACCGTTGAACCACGTTTCAATTGAATCTACCCACTTTAAATTAATTATATGTTTACGGCTTGCCCTGAAAAATGATTTTTCGGAGAGACGTGTTTCCAAACTATTTAGACTTCTTAAAATAAGCGGACGGAAATTATCAAAATAAACGCGCACATAATTTCCTTCAGATTCAAACAGACGGACATTTTTTAAAGTAACGAACCAACATTTCTCCCCGTCTTTCACAAAAACCTGATCATCATCATTGAGAGGAGAATTATTTTCGTTGCGTTCCTCACCTACTTCTTTATTCAATAATTTTTTAACGGTTTCTGCTAAACGTTGCGGCTGAACCGGTTTTAATAAATAATCTAAGGCATTAATCTCGAATGCACGGATCGCATATTCATCATAAGCTGTTACGAATACAACTTCAGGTAAAGCAGAAATTTCTTCTAACAATTCTAATCCTGTTTTTCCCGGCATTTGTATGTCGAGAAAAATAACATCCGGACTAATTGCCGCGATCTTTTCTTTTGCTTCTTCTGCGTTGGCACATTCGGCTACAATTTCAATTTCTTTATGAACTGATAATAAATTTTTTAATTCCTGACGGGCCAAACGCTCATCGTCGATAATAATTGCTTTCATATTTAACTAAATGGTATTTTAATTTTTACTGATACTTCGTTGTTATTTGTATTCGCTATTTCAATGGTTGCCTTATTTCCATACAATAATTCTAAACGTTGTTTGCTATTCAACAACCCAAAACCTGTTTCGCTTTGTTCGGT
>JANYCL010000029.1 GCA_025360355.1 Sphingobacteriaceae bacterium | reverse complement strand
CTATAACAAGCAAACCGTTATATCGCCGCGCATTACAGTATCCTACAAACCAAACTGGAAACGCGATATGCTTTTTAAAGCATCATGGGGTTATTATTACCAGCCTCCTTTTTACCGCGAATTAAGAGGAATAGACGGGACAATAAACAAAAATATAAGAGCGCAACAATCCATTCACTGCGTATTAAGCAGCGATTATAATTTTAATTCGTGGCGCAGACCATTTAAATTTGTGGTAGCTGCTTATTGGAAACAATTGAATGATCTTATCACTTACGAAATTGATAATGTGCGCGTGCGTTATTTCGCAAACAACCACACAAAAGGTTATGCAACCGGAATTGATTTCAGAATAAATGGCGAATTTGTAAAAGGTGTTGAGAGCTGGGCATCGATCGGTTTGTTGAGAACCTATGAATTTTCTAAAGACAATATTCATTATGATTATTTTAATAAAGACGGCGAAAAAATTATTAAAGGATACACTTTTGATCAGGTAAAAACTGACAGCACAAAAATTGATCCGGGTTATATTCCGCGTCCAACCGATCAACTTGTAACATTTAATTTATTTTTCCAGGATTATTTACCTAAACATCCGGAATTAAAAATGAATTTGAATTTAATTTTCGGAAGCGGCTTACCATTTGGTCCGCCAAACCATTTGCGTTACCAGCAAGTTTTCCGCATGCCGCCTTACCGCAGAGTTGATATTGGTTTTGCTTATAATATTTTAAAAGAAGGAAGAGAATTTAAACGCAAGAATTTCATGAATCATGTTCTATCGATGTGGTTAAATCTTGAAGTGTTGAATTTATTGGGAGTGAATAATACAGTTTCTTATACCTGGATTAAAGATGTCACCGGCCGCCAATACGCCGTGCCAAATTATTTAACCAATCGAATGATAAACGTTAAGCTGCAAGTGAGATTCTAGAAAATTTTATTGTTTAATTATTTTTCGGGCGGCAACAACTTTATTATCAGTTATTATTTTTACGAAATATAAACCATCCGGTTCTTTTCCTAGATCAACTTCTGTTTTTTCGGTTTGTATTAATTCTTTTCTAATTAAAGAACCTAAACAATTATAAATTTCGAATCGCGTTGTCGCATTTATAAAAGGAACATAAATATTAAACCATCCGCTATTAGGGTTTGGATAAAATTCCATTTCACTTTTTCCGACAAGCTGATCAATTCCTGTACATGTTGAAACATTTTGTACAATGAAAGCGGAATTGGTACAAGTTCCATTGCTTCCTAATACAGTATAAGTGGTGCTCACTGTTGGACTTGGGGCAATTGGATTTCCTGTGATTCCACCTGGATTAAATGTATATGAAGTTGCTCCGCTTGCGGTTAAAGTAACTGCTTGTCCGGCGCAAATTAAAGAATTGCTTGAGGAAGCGGTAACTGAAGGTGAAGAATTAACTGTAAAGGTTATTGGAGTTCTGGTAGTACTGGGTTGACAAATTATTCCTTCAGCATAATAAGTGTAGGTTCCGGGACTTAATGGTGAGATAATATAATTTGTTCCTGTGCCCAAAACATTTGTTGATGTGGGACTTGAATACCAATTAATATATGCGGAACCGTATGCTGTTAGCGTTCCTGTATCATTTGAGCATATATTTTGATTTGAAACAGGAGTAAAATTAACCGGAGCTTTTGCAGTCAAACATCGGCCTAATTTTTGCACAAATACGATTTGCGTATTAGTAGGAGTCGTTAAACTATATATCGGTAGGCCCGGATCAAAATCTGCTGTATTCGTAAAGTAACCGGTAGAATAAATATCCCCATCATTCTCTACATAATGACAGGCTATTTGATCCTGAGAAGTACCTCCTATTTGTCCTGCCCATAAAAAATTACCCGACGAATTTAATTTTAAAATAAAGGCATCGTAACTTCCTGCTGAAGTTAAATTGTAAACAGAGACACCGGGATCAACATCAACAACTCCTGTAAAATTACCGTTAACATAAATATTATTTGATCCGTCAAGAGCAAGATTGAATCCCTGGGCGTTGTAACCTCCACTGTTTCCTATTTGTCTTGCCCAAACAAAATTCCCATTAGGGTCAAGTTTTAAAATGTAAATGTTTTGACTTACAACACTCCAGCATGTAAAACTGCATACTGCAGGTCCGGGATCAAAATCAATAATTCCTTCAAAATTCCCCATACTGTAAGAATTTCCTGCAGGATCAGTCGCGATAGACCAACCAACCCCACCTGTACCACCACCCGGCATCTGACTTGACATTAGTTGTTTTGCCCAAATAAAATTTCCTGAAGAAGTTAACTTCAAAATAAATATATTATTTGCATAAACGGCGTTCATTGTAAAAGTGCCAGGACCCGGATCAAAATCAACTACCTTATTAAATTCACCCGTGAGATAAACATTTCCTGAATTATCAGTGCTGACAGAATAAGATTCATCCATTGCAATTCCTCCAAAGTTTTTTGCCCATAAAAAATTTCCATTCCCATCCAGTTTTGATATAAACACATCATAATTTAAAGCTGTTAAAGAATCAATTCCAACCCCAGGGTCAAAATCAGCAGTACCGTTAAAAACGCCCGTTGTATATACATTACCAGTTAAATCAACATGAATTGAATAAGCATACTCATATGCTGTTGGACCCGGCATGTTTTTTGCCCAAATAAAAATTCCATTTGGGTCTAATTTTAAAACGAACATGTTCACCATTGTATTTGTACCCGTAGACAAATTATATACTCCAGTGCCCGGATCAAAATCGTGAGTTCCTTGATAGGTACCCGTTAAATATAAATTACCGGAAACATCTGTCGCCATTTTCCATGTTTGGGTGTTACCTGAACCCGTACCATCAATTTGTTTCGCCCAAACAAAATTCCCACTTGAATCTAATTTGGAAATAAAAATATCGATACCCGGTCCGGAGGAAGTAAGATTGTATGTGCTGGGACCCGGATCAAAATCATTTGTTCCCATTAACCATCCTGACGTAAAAACATTACCGCTTCCATCAACAGTTAAAGCCCTGTCAAAATTTTGGGAACCTGGGAAATTTTTAGCCCATTGAAATACAGGAGCCTGAGCATTTGAAAGCAATGCAGCGCTAAAAAAGAAAAGTATAAATTGAATTTTTCTCATTTCTAATAACATCTAATGTATCAAATAAATTCATTAATCCCAAATTGATACTTCACTCTCCTACAAACGACGTTTTAACAGAATTTGTTCTGCCCTCCTTTGACTTTCCACTTTTAACCTTTAACTTTATATTATGAAACATTACAGCATACACGCCATTGATATGTTTACGCGTCATGTGTTAGGAGATACTCCCGGTTCAAATTGGCTTGTTGAAAATAATTATCATGAATTAATTGCTGTGATCGATGCTGTGCGTGATGATAAAAAAGCTTTTAAGTTTTTAATAAACGGAAAGCATTTTGAATTAGCAGCATTTGTAAATGCAATTTGGGAAGACGAAAAAGCATTTCAATTTTTAATTAAACATAAAGCTTTCGATTGGGCTGCATCAGCAAACATGATCTGCGGTGATGATAAAGCAGAAGCTGCTTTGGAACGCGCAGGAAAAAACCATTATGTAATGATGGCGAACGCAATTCAAAAAAGAATACGTGATGATGGCGATAGAGCCGTTAGTCCGATGGGAGTTATAAAGAACATGTTAGATTTTAAAAAGGCTTTAAAGAAAGGCGAAGACGAATGAAGATCATTAATACTATTCC
>JANYCL010000028.1 GCA_025360355.1 Sphingobacteriaceae bacterium | reverse complement strand
AGACATTTCTTCCTGATAAACTTTTGTACCGCTTGGACTTGTTCTCCATATCTCAAAACGAATTCCAATATTACCACTATTGATTACAGTACCCGATGCATCACGTGCAATGCCTTGATAATTTAAATACTGTGGGGATTGAGAAAAGGTAATTGTGGTTATTAAGATCAGACCGAAAAATAAAAGTTTTCTCATTATTTAAAAATTTATTAAAGTTAATGAATTAATTCTTAACTTCAAAAGACTTAAATAATTGATTCTCAGATATATAATATCTACATCTTATTAAGAAATACAAGTTTAATCGATGCGATAATTAGGTTTATAGACCAAAAAATGAGGTTTATTTCTCGTCTAAAACAGATTTAATATTTGGTCTGAAATACAAGTTACTTTTTAAAATTTTTCCATCTTCACGATAGATCGGCAGACCTTCTTCATCCAGCTTACTCATATTGCTACGATGGATCTCATCATATACTTCTTCTATTTTATGTTGAAGTCCGTGTTTTAAAATTGTTCCGAATAAAATATATAGCTGATCACCTAAAGCATCAGCGATCTCAATGATATCACCATTTTTACAAGCCTCTAAATATTCTTCGTTTTCTTCTTTAATTAAATTATAACGGAGCGTATAATCTCTCTCATCTACCAATGTAATTTCAGAAGCATTTCCGATCTTAAAAACTTCGTGAAATTCTTCAACCGACTTTATTTTTTCGTACAATTTCGACATGGTTCTATTTTTTTGCTGATTTATTATTCTTGTAATTTTCGTTTAACGCATCTAAAACATGATGTGTGATCTCTAATTTTGGATTCGCAAATAAAATTGTTGGTACAGCGTTACTGTACGCCATAATAAAATCGTATTTCCCGTCATAATTTTCGGTTAGAAAACTTTTAACTTCGTGCTGCAATTGCTCATTTTTTTCCTGCATGTCAACAGCTAATTTATCCATTTGAATTTGTTTATTCTCCAATTCCTTTTGTTGTCGTTCTAAGTCGCGTTTTTTACTTTCCATTTCCGCAGGTGGTAATAATCCCGCTTGTGCCGATTGTTGCGCACTCTCATAATCTTGCTGAAATTTGGCACTCATTGTTTGCATTTGTGTTTCCAATGCGATCCGTTTGTTTTTTAAAACCTTAACATAATCCGAAATGAATAAATAATTTTCGTTTAGTGAATCAATATTAATGTAAGCGATCTTTGCATCCGGTAATTTTTCGCTTGCCGTATTAATAATTACTGGTTTTTTAACTGAATTACTTTCAGTTGTAGTTTCTGTTTCTCCTCCCGAAATCGCTTTTTTCAGTCCTTGCACCTGATAAAACAATATCCCGATGCAAATTACAAGCACTGCTATTACGCCAAATAAAATATTCTTCATAAAAATAAAATAGAAATTAATTTAAGGCAAATATACCAAGCTAAGGCCGGCTATCAAACAATTTTAGCTTCTCGATATAAACAAGTTTTACATCTTGTTCGGTTGAATGGCTGATAACTTGTACATAATTATATACATTTTCAAAGATCCGTTTCTCGGGATATAATGGCGTTTTTAATTCGGACAAACACCATTCCTTAGGATACAATAAATATTGTCCGCCCTGATCATGCACATAATGTCTGATATAAAACGGTAAACGTTCATAAGCATCATCACATAATAATATTTTCGCGTTATTATTATTTCCGCTATACAACGAAAACGACAAATATGTTTCCCATTTTCCCACCAAATTAAAAGCAGGTAATATCCAAAAAAGCGTCATTACTAAATAAAAAACCGGTTGTTTAAATAAATGTGATATTGAGAAAAAACGTTCGTTAGTTTTACCGGAAAATAATAAAACCGCCAGCACTATCATCATTAAATTCCATGGCCACACAACGGGGTTGTAATTATTTCCGAACGGACCCATTAATATTAAAATAATGACATGCAATAGAATTACCAATGGAATTGTAATAAACCGCAACGATTTTATCAATAATCCAAAACCAATAAAAATTTCGATAAGCGGAATTACATATCCTGTTTTATACAAAGTATTCATTTGCCTCTCACTTACAAAATTAGCCAAAGGTTTAATGAACCACGGATAAGT
This sequence comes from Sphingobacteriaceae bacterium, assembly GCA_025360355.1. Taxonomy (GTDB): domain Bacteria; phylum Bacteroidota; class Bacteroidia; order B-17B0; family Aurantibacillaceae; genus JAHEYG01. The sequence continues at coordinate 3,579 of JANYCL010000028.1, read as the reverse complement.
ATCATTGATGAAACCGGGATTGAATTTCTGCAAACCACTATAAACATATACCGCTGCAAAACACAATTGTAAAATAATAAAGAACGAATTATAATTATTTATGTTATCAATTCTCCAATTATAAAATAACAAAACCATTAAAAAACTATTATAAATAAAGAACCAGGGCTGCAAACGATTTTGATCTAACAAAACATAAATTAAATTTAAAACAAGAATTAGAAAAATAACTAAACGCGGTTTTGAAACGGTGATCAGGAAAAAAATTAAAATTATTTCCAATCCTAATAAAATATAATCGTAAGGAGGAGAAATTGAAAATCCTTTAAACACAGGACAAACCGGAAACCATCTTTGTCCGCCCCACAAATTATACGAACACAACATCGAGAGTAACAATCCAATTGCTACCGAAATTTTAATAAGTTTAAGACGATGGAATATATTAAGTTGTAGTCCTGTTGCCATTTAGTTCATGTGGCCGTAGCAATAAAAATATTTTTTGTAATACGCGTCATTCAGATCGCTGATCAAAACGCCTTTGCTTGTAGAGGCATGAACAAATTTGTTATTTTTAAGGATCACACCAACATGACTCACAGTTTTGCTGTTAATTTTAAAAAACACCATGTCGCCTTCATCTGCTTTTCGCTCACTTACTTTATCGCATGCCTTAGCCATATCATCGGCATTGCGTGGTAATTGTTTTTTGTATACTGAAGAATATAAATTTATTGTTAAGCAAGAGCAATCCGTTCCGTTTTTACTACAGCCACCGTATTTGTATGGAACCCCGTACCAATCTTCAACAAATTGATATAATTTTTTATCGCGGATCTCTTTTTCGCTAACACCTAAAGCTGTTGCAACAGTTTTAACTTTAACATCAGAAACTTTTGTCGTTGTTACTTCAGTTGTTGTTACTTTTTTACTTCCGTGACAGGATACAAAAAATGCAAATGCCAAAACGGCTCCCGAAAGAACAAATATTTGCGATTTTTTAAGCATCCCTTAAAGTTATTTCAGAATATAACGTTTCTAACACTCAAAAGATTCAGGTTGTCTACATTCCATTGTTGAAAAACCCTTCCCAAAATGAGCGGTAAATTAGCTTTCGCTTAACATTTCGTGTTAAAATTCCCTATATTTAAACTTTGTAAAGGTTGTTATGGAAACAAAAGTCGATACTTCTAAATTGAAAACAAAAATCCCGCTCGATCTATTAAAAAAAGCATATAAACTCATGTGCACTGCAAAGTGTTTAACTGAGTTGTACGAAGCCAACAAAGAAGTTACTGCAAAATATGTTCACGCAACATCACGTGGACATGAAGCAGTACAAATAGCTCTCGGCTTGCAATTATTGCCGCAGGATTTTTTAAGTGCGTATTATCGTGATGACAGTATTCTATTGTCAATTGGTGTTGAGCCTTACGATCTAATGTTGCAATTACTTGCGAAACGTGATGATCCTTTTTCGGGAGGAAGAACTTATTATTCGCATCCGAGTTTACGCAGAGATGACATGCCTAAAATTCCGCATCAGTCGAGCGCGACAGGAATGCAGGCTATTCCTACAACAGGAATTGCAATGGGGTTACAATACAAAGAGAAAAATAAAATGGCTGAAGATTTTGATGGATTAAATCCGTTAGCTGTTTGTTCGATGGGAGATGCGAGTTGTACAGAGGGAGAAATTGCCGAAGCATTTCAAATGGCAGTGCTAAAAAAATTACCTATACTTTATTTCATACAGGATAACGAATGGGATATTTCTGCAAATGCTAAGGAGATCCGTGCGCAAGATATTACCGAATACGCAAAAGGTTTTCATGGATTAGAAACAAGAACTATTGATGGTACTGATTTTATTTTATCATACAACACAGTTCAAGAATGTTTGGATATCATTCGTAGAGAGCGTCGCCCGATGTTAATTCATGCAAAAGTTCCATTGTTAAATCATCATACATCAGGTGTACGCAAAGAATGGTATCGTGATGATCTGGAGGAATGCGCAAAACGCGATCCGCTTCCCAAATTAAAAAATCAATTATTAGTTGCAGGATTAGATGCAAAAGAAATAAAACAAATTGAAGACGAAGTAAAAGTTTTAGTGGAAGCTGATTACCGCCGTGCTATTTTAGCTGAAGATCCTCGTCCGGAAGATCTTTTCTTACACGAATTCGCTCCAACAACAGTTACAGAAGAACAAGGTACAAGAGAACCTGTGGGTAAGGAAAAGACCGTTATGGTTGACAGCGCTTTGTTCGCCATAAGAGAATTAATGGCAAAACATCCTGAATGTTTATTGTACGGTCAGGATGTTGGTGCTCGTTTAGGAGGAGTTTTCAGAGAAGCTGCAACATTAGCTCAGCAATTCGGTGATCACAGAGTTTTTAATACACCAATACAAGAAGCATTTATTGTTGGCTCAACTGTTGGGATGAGTGCTGTTGGTTTAAAACCAATTGTTGAAGTTCAGTTTGCAGATTATATTTGGCCGGGTTTAAATCAATTATTTACCGAAGTATCGCGTTCTTGTTATTTAACCAATGGAAAATGGCCGGTGAGCATGATCTTACGTGTTCCTATTGGTGCTTACGGCAGTGGTGGTCCGTATCACTCCAGTTCTGTTGAAAGTGTATTAGCAAATATCCGCGGAATAAAAATTGCTTATCCGAGTACAGGTGCAGATCTTAAAGGATTATTAAAAGCAGCGTATTACGATCCTAATCCGGTTGTGATGTTAGAGCATAAAGGTTTATACTGGAGCAAAATTAAAGGGACTGAAGATGCAAAAACAATTGAGCCCGATGAAGATTATATAATTCCATTCGGAAAAGGGAGAATTGTTCAAAGTGCGCATGAAGCTGAAGTCAAAAAGGGCAATACGCTCACCGTTATAACTTATGGCATGGGTGTTTATTGGGCAAAAAATGCTGCCAAAAAATTCCCGGGAAAAATTGAGATCATTGATCTGCGAACCATAATGCCATTAGATGAAGAAATGGTTTTTGAAAGTGTACGCAATCATGGGAAATGCATCGTTTTAACTGAAGAACCTGTGTTTAACGGATTCGCGCAAGGAATTGCATCACGCATCACACAAAATTGTTTTGAAAAACTAGATGCGCCCGTAAAAGTTGTTGGTGCAGAAAATTTACCTGCCATACCACTTAATTCCATTTTAGAAAAAACCATGCTGCCGAATGCTGATAAAGTTGAAGCAGCCATAGAGAAACTCCTGGCTTACTAAATGAAAGAATGGATAAAACATATAGCGGTAATAGCATGCCTGTTGCCACTTTTGTTTTTTAATATCAAAAATTCGCACGACTGGGGCGATGATTTTGCTCAATATCTTTTAGAAGCAAAAAACATTACGGAAGGTAAACCGATCGGACAAACAGGTTTTGTTCCGAATCCGGATTATGTTCTTGGTCCGAATTGTTATCCTCCGGGATTTCCAATTTTAATTGCGTTGACATCTTTTGAAGTAAGTAAACTCAATGTATTGATCTCCTTTTTTTTATTGTGCATTGGGTATTTTTCGTTTTTACTTTTCAATAAGCGGTT
>JANYCL010000024.1 GCA_025360355.1 Sphingobacteriaceae bacterium | reverse complement strand
GCCATTTTACTTATTGTTTGTTTATTAATGGCTTGCTTTTTCGAGTTCATTAATGGTTTTCATGATTCGGCTAATGCAGTCGCAACAGTTATTTACACCAACGCAATGAAACCAACTGTTGCAGTTGTGTTCAGTGGAATTTTAAATTTTTTAGGCGTAACTGTCGGGATTGCAATTATTGGTCCTGCAGTTGCAATGGGTATCGTAAATTTGTTGCCCATGGATGTTTTAGTGGATGCTGATCCATATCATGGTGTTGCATTAGTTCTTGCCTTATTATTAAGTGCTATCATTTGGAATTTCGGAACCTGGTATTTAGGAATTCCTGCTTCCAGTTCTCATACTTTAATTGGTTCTATTATCGGTATTGGTTTAGCATTTTATTTTTTACCCGGAAATGTTGGTGGTTCTGCAGTTAATTGGGATAAAGCAAAAGATACCGGACTTGCGCTGTTATTTTCACCACTAATCGGTTTTTCAGTTGCTATCATCATGATGTTTGTTTTTAAGAGGCTCATCAAAAATGAAACTATTTATAAAGAACCAATTCCGGGAAAAGTCCCGCCTATGTGGATCAGAATGATCCTTTGGGCCACTTGCGGTTTAGTAAGTTTTTTTCACGGAATGAATGATGGACAAAAAGGTATTGGGATTATTCTCATGATCTTAATTGCCATTTTACCCGGACAGTTTGCTTTAGATGAAACTGTTAATTTACAAAGCACGCATGCTAACATTGACAAAATTGAATTATTAATAACAAAAGCCGACACGGTTGCTTTAGCAGCGAAAGAAAAAGTTTTATACACCGATATAATTAAACACGGCGCGCATTTTCATACCGCAACAGAAGGTAAGTTTTCCGGAAATGAAATTGCTGTAGCTGAACGATTTTCATTACGCAAGGATGTTGTAAAAATAACCAAGAACTCTGAGAAGTTAGTAAAAGGTGGCAATCTTACATTAAGCGCGAACGAAATAAAAGAATTAAATGCCGAAATAAAATCAACTAAAAAATTAATTGAATATGCACCAAGCTGGGTAATTATTTTAATTTCGATTTCATTAGGTTTAGGAACAATGATAGGCTGGAAACGAATTGTAATTACAGTTGGTGAAAAAATAGGTAAACAACACATGAGTTATGCGCAAGGCGCAAGCGCACAACTTGTGGCATCAATGGGAATTGGATTAGCTTCAGCATACGGACTTCCTGTTTCAACAACGCACATGTTATCATCAGGAGTTGCAGGTTCTATGGTTGCAAAAAAAGGTTTAAAAAATTTACAGAAGAAAACAGTTACTTCCATTGCTTTAGCATGGATATTGACTTTACCCGCCACCATGATCTTATCCGGCGGATTATTCTTATTATTCAGGGCTATTATTTAATAGTCTCTATTTGTTTAGTAAAAGCCCTTCTATATACGGAGGGCTTTTTGTTTGCGGATACTTTTCCTTCTCCTTTGGGAGAAGGTGTCTGCCTTTGGCAGACGGATGAGGTTTTGTAAGTTCGGACAGATAAGATTCTCTCATACCCAACTCTAATCGGCGGCCATACAAAACCTCCCCCGGTTCGCCGGCGAACCACCCTCTCCTGCAAGGAGAGAGGAAAATACTTCTTCTTCCAAAAAAAATTCATATATTTAATTTAAAATTATTTCACAATGGAATCTTTAAAAATGAAAGTAGTATTGCCTGTGAAAGCAGAAAAATTATATAAGGCTTGGCTAAATAGTAAAGAACACAGTTTGTTTACCGGTGCAGAAGCAAAAGCGAGCACGAAAGTAAATGGGAAATTTACAGCTTGGGATGGTTATATTTCAGGTAAAAATTTAGAATTAAAAGCAGGAAAGAAAATTGTACAAACCTGGCGCACTTCTGAATTTGCAGAAAATGCACCCGATTCAAATCTTGAAATAAAATTTGAAGAGAAAGCGGGTAAAACAACTTTACATCTTTCTCAAACCAATTTACAAAAAGGCGATGCGAAAAAATATACGCAAGGCTGGAAAGATTTTTATTTCACCCCAATGAAGCATTATTTTTCAAAGTAATACTTTGAAAAATAATGAGTTTCCGCTGGCGCCTTTGGCGGCGGAATGACAGAGTGAATGAAAAAGATTAATGAATTTATTTTACTAAATAAAATTACGTCTATGAAAAGAAATTTTTTATATTTTATGTTCTTCGCGTTCACCGTTAGTACACGTTCTTTAGCACAAGAAATTATTTTATCTGATCAGATATTTAATATTAATGTGGTCGAAAAGAATGTTGGCGGAAGAAATGAAAACATGCCGCTTGACGAACTAGTTATAAATGCAAATAAAATAAGCGCCACTTTTAGCACAAAAAATGGTTTTCCTGCAGTCACCTATAATGTAACCGAGGCCGGCGCTCCAACTGTTGGAACCTATATCATTTCAGCACAAAGCGCAAAAGATAAAAATCACATTTTGAAATGGACGGTAACATTAAAAGGAAATAGCGTTACGGGGAAAGCAGAACATTTCTTTTTGGGAAAACTTGGTGGTGAGTATGATTTTACAGGAACTCTAAAAAAGAAAAAATGATCTTCTAATTTCTTTAAAACAGCCTTATTGTTATATTTAACGTATTGGTATCATTATATTGACTATCTTCGGTATAGAACCCTTTAATAGAATAAGAAGAGTAAAAGGTGTGAATTATGTAACTTACTTCTAAAGTTGTGTAATGCTACGCGGTTCCAAACCCCGCACCTTTAATCACATGCTCCTATTTACATTGAAGACTCCTGAATTAGCAATTCTTACACCGCTCTTCTGAAAAAATTTAGAAGCAATGAAAGTCATGTTAACATATAATCCTCTAAAATATATAAGAGCAGAAACAGCGGAAAATAAATACAAAGTAGGGGATGTTGTAATTGCAAATGCAGATCCCACAAAAAAATTAGTGATACAGCGTTATTCAGATAGGGTTTATTATTGCAAAGTTCAGAGAGATCCTGAAGCGAAAGAACTCGCATATTTTGAAATGGAATTGGCACAGAATAATAATAAGGAAGCAGATAAAAAATAAAAGATCTATTTGAAGATATTTATTAAATATATGGTTAGTGCCCGCTGCAAAATGGTGGTTAAGGAAGTATTAAAAAGCATGAACCTCCATTTTGTTGTTGTTGATCTTGGCGAAGTTGACATAATGGAAGATCTAACCCTTGAACAGCGCGAAAAAATTAAAGCGGCTTTGCTTATTTCCGGTTTAGAATTGATAGAGGATAAAAAAGCCATGCTCATTGAAAAAATAAAGAATGTTATTATTCAAATGGTTCATCACTCTGATGAAGTGCTAAAGGTAAATTTTTCAACTTTCCTAAGCGAAAAATTAGATCACGATTATACTTACATGGCGAATTTGTTTTCGGAAGTGCAGGGAACTACAATAGAACAATTCATCATCTCTAATAAAGTTGAACGTATTAAAGAGTTAATTATTTACGGAGAATTAAATATCACTGAAATTGCATGGAAAATGAATTACAGTAGTGTGGCCCATCTTTCAAATCAATTTAAAAAAGTTACCGGCCTCTCCCCTTCACATTTCAAGCAATTAAAAGATAAAAGAAGAAGTCCGATTGAGGAAATTGGGAACTCTAATAGTTCTACTCCAACGAAAAATGACTAAAAAGCCAATATCGTTGCAAGAAGAGCTAAACATAGCTCAAAAAGAACTTCGCTTTCAAAAAGAGGAGAAAGAAAAGTTAGTGGCTGAGTTAGTCGCGGCTCAGGCAGAGCTTACGTTTCAACACAAAGAAAAACAAAAACGCGCAGACGAATTAGCCGTAGCAGATAAAGAACTTGATTTTCAGAGTAAAGAAAAGCAAAAACGCGCAGACGAATTAGCCGTAGCAGATAAAGAACTTGATTTTCAGATCAAGGAAAAACAAAAACGCGCAGACGAATTAGCCATAGCAGATAAAGAGCTTGATTTTCAGATCAAGGAAAAACAAAAACGCGCAGACGAATTAGCCATAGCAAATAAAGAGCTTGATTTTCAGAGCAAGGAAAAACAAAAACGCGCAGACGAATTAGCCATAGCAGATAAA
>JANYCL010000002.1 GCA_025360355.1 Sphingobacteriaceae bacterium | reverse complement strand
GATAAATTTCGTCCGTAACATTTAGCGCAAACTCCCGAACGCGATTCGCAGGTTAACACCGAACGGATATCAACGGTTTCAATTGGAGATTTGTCAATGATGGCAGCGATGTCTTCAGTAATAACTTCTCCGCCCGGATGAATTAATTCGCCAGTGGTTGGAAGATAAATATCTGCAACAGCGGTACGTCCAAGAATACGGTCGTACAACGATTCAATAATGTCATCGTTATTTTTTAACGCTGTCATACTTAATCCGCGTAATGTACCGCAATCAAAATCGTTAATAATAACGTCTTGCGCAACGTCAACTAAACGACGGGTTAAGTAACCTGCATCGGCCGTTTTTAAGGCTGTATCGGCTAATCCTTTACGTGCACCGTGAGTTGAAATAAAATATTCTAAAATGGATAAACCTTCGCGGAAGTTTGATAATACAGGATTCTCAATAATGGAAGCTGTGGTATCACCGGCTTTTTGAGGCTTGGCCATCAAACCGCGCATTCCGCTCAACTGTTTAATTTGTTCTTTACTACCACGAGCACCTGAATCTAACATCATGTACACCGGATTAAATCCTTGACGGTCGCTGCTCAATTTATCCAATACTTTTTTGGTTACTTTTGAGTTAGTGTGTGTCCAGATATCGATGATCTGATTGTAACGCTCGTTGTTTGTAATGAAACCCATGTTGTAGTTGCTGATAACTTCGTCAACTTCGGTTTGCGCTTCCTTAATAATTTTTACTTTTTCATCCGGCGTTTGTATATCGCCTAAGTTAAAGGATAATCCGCCTTTGAAGGCAGTTTTAAATCCTATTTCTTTAATCTCATCTAAAAACTTAGCAGTAGCGGCCATTCCGGTTTTCTTAACAACCATACCGATAATATCGCGTAAAGATTTTTTAGTTAATAATTCGTTAATGAAACCAACTTCGTGTGGCACAACAGTGTTAAAAATAACACGGCCTACAGTGGTATCAATAATTTTAGTTACTAATTTATCTCCTTCTAAAGCATTGGTAATTTTTATTTTTATTGCAGCGTGCATATCAACCGCTTTTTCGTTTAAGGCGATCGTTACTTCTTCGGCATTGTAAAATATTTTACCTTCTCCTTTTACTTCGTCTTTTGGTAAATTCTTTTTTGATTTGGTTAAATAATATAAACCCAAAACCATATCCTGTGAAGGAACGGCAACCGGCGCACCGTTAGATGGATTTAAAATATTATGTGACGCTAACATCAAAATTTGCGCTTCTAAAATAGCTGCATGCCCTAATGGAACGTGCACTGCCATTTGATCACCGTCAAAATCCGCATTAAAGGCCGTACAAACCAATGGGTGTAACTGAATGGCTTTTCCTTCAATTAATTTTGGTTGGAAAGCTTGAATACCTAATCTGTGAAGAGTGGGGGCACGGTTCAAAAGAACGGGATGTCCTTTTAACGCGTTCTCTAATATATCCCAAACAATTGGTTCTTTGCGATCAACAATTTTCTTTGCCGACTTAACTGTTTTTACAATACCACGCTCAATCATTTTACGAATGATAAATGGTTTGAATAATTCAGCTGCCATTTCTTTTGGCAATCCGCACTCGTGTAATTTTAATTCAGGCCCTACAACAATTACCGAACGTGCCGAGTAATCCACACGTTTTCCTAATAAATTCTGACGGAAACGGCCTTGTTTACCTTTTAATGAATCGGATAATGATTTTAATGCGCGGTTACTATCGGTTTTAACTGCGTTTGATTTACGTGAGTTATCAAACAACGAATCAACCGACTCTTGTAACATACGTTTTTCGTTACGTAAAATTACATCGGGCGCTTTAATTTCAATTAATCTTTTTAAACGGTTATTACGAATAATAACACGACGATAAAGATCATTTAGATCGGAAGTTGCGAAACGTCCGCCATCCAATGGAACTAAAGGACGTAACTCTGGCGGAATAACCGGAACAACTTTTACGATCATCCACTCAGGGCGGTTAACCACATTTTGGTTTGCCTGGCGAAATGCTTCAATAACTTGTAAACGTTTTAAAGCTTCGTTCTTACGTTGCTGAGATGTTTCGTTGCTTGCTTTGTGTCGAAGATCGTAAGATAATTCATCAAGGTTTAAGCGTGATAAAAGATCTTGAATAGATTCAGCGCCCATTTTGGCAATAAATTTATTTGGATCGGCATCATCTAACAACGCGTTTTCTTTTGGAAGTGCGTCAAGTGCATTTAAATATTCTTCTTCGGTTAAAAAGTCTAAATAACTGATACCGTTTGCGCCTGCTAATCCTGCATTAATTACTACATAACGCTCGTAGTAAATAATCATGTCTAATTTTTTTGTAGGTAAGCCCAATAAGTAACCGATTTTATTCGGTAACGAACGGAAATACCAAATATGAGCAACAGGCACCACTAAATTAATATGGCCCATGCGCTCACGGCGAACTTTTTTCTCAGTTACTTCAACACCGCAACGGTCGCAAACAATTCCTTTGTAACGGATACGTTTGTATTTACCGCAATGACATTCGTAATCTTTCACCGGACCAAAAATACGCTCGCAAAACAAACCGTCTCTTTCAGGTTTGTAAGTACGGTAGTTAATGGTTTCAGGTTTTAAAACCTCACCGCTTGAACGACGCAGGATGATCTCCGGCGAAGCCAGGCTGATAGTGATCTTCGAGAAATTTGATTTTTGTTTATTATCTCTTCTTAACGCCATGTTTATATTTTACTTTTTAATATTAATAATTTACGCCTCTTAAAGTCCCTCCCTTTTGGGGAGGGATTTAGGGAGGGGTTTAATCCATTGTTATATCTAACGCCAAGCCTCTTAACTCATGCAACAATACGTTGAATGATTCAGGAATGCCGGGAGTAGGAATGTTTTCGCCTTTTACAATTGACTCGTAGGCTTTAGCACGGCCTGTTACATCATCAGACTTAACAGTCAATAATTCTTGTAACAAGTTAGCTGCACCGTATGCTTCAAGCGCCCAAACTTCCATCTCACCAAAACGCTGACCACCAAATTGAGCTTTACCGCCCAATGGTTGCTGCGTAATTAATGAATAAGGTCCGATTGAACGAGCGTGCATTTTATCATCTACCATGTGTCCTAATTTTAACATGTAAATGATACCTACAGTTGCAGGTTGGTCAAAGCGTTCGCCGGTTCCACCATCGTGCAGGTAAGTACGGCCATGTTGAGGCAAGCCTGCTTTTTTGGTGTACTCGTCAATTTGATCAACAGTTGCACCGTCGAAAATAGGGGTAGAGAATTTTAATTTTAATTTATCTCCTGCCCAAGCTAAAACAGTTTCGTAGATCTGACCTAAGTTCATACGCGATGGTACGCCTAATGGATTTAAAACTATATCCACCGGTGTTCCGTCTTCCAAGAACGGCATATCTTCTTCTTTCACGATACGGGCAACAATGCCTTTGTTACCGTGACGTCCGGCCATTTTATCACCTACTTTTAATTTACGTTTTTGTGCAATGTAAACTTTGGCTAACTGAACAATTCCGGTTGGTAATTCATCACCAACAGTGATCTGGAATTTTTCGCGTTTGTATTTTCCTAAGTAATCATTGTACTGGATCATGAAGTTGTGCAACAAACGTTCTACCTGTTCGTTTTTATCCTTATCAGTGGTCCAATTGCTTGGATTTACTTCAGAGAAATCAATACGTTCAAATAATTTTTGTGTGAATTTTGTTCCGCGAGGGATCACTTCTTCACCTAAAATGTTTGTAACACCCTGTGATGTGCGTCCGTTAACAAGAACAAATAATTTATCAACTAATTTTAATTTTAAGTTGTAAATATTTTTTTCGTGATCGGTATCCAGTTTTTCGATCAAAGGTTTTTCTTCGGCTTTTTGTTTTTTATCTTTTACAGCGCGAGAGAATAATTTTTTATCAACGATAACACCTTTAATAGAAGGGGAAACACGTAACGATGCGTCTTTTACGTCGCCGGCTTTGTCACCAAAGATCGCGCGTAATAATTTTTCTTCCGGTGAAGGATCTGTTTCTCCCTTAGGAGTAATTTTTCCAATTAAAATATCACCTTCTTTTACTTCGGCACCAATACGAATTACACCTTTTTCATCAAGGTCTTTAGTAGCGTCTTCGCTAACGTTAGGAATATCCGGCGTTAACTCTTCCATTCCGCGTTTTGTATCGCGCACTTCTAAAGTGTATTCGTCAATATGAATAGATGTAAAAATATCTTCGCGAACAATTTTTTCGCTGATAACAATTGCATCTTCAAAGTTGTAACCTTTCCAAGGCATGAACGCTACTTTTAAATTGCGCCCTAATGCTAACTCACCATCTTGTGTAGCATAACCTTCACACAATACTTGTCCTCTCGAAACCTTATCGCCTTTTTTAACGATAGGTTTTAAGTTCATACAGGTACTTTGATTGGTTTTTTGGAACTTGGTTAATTTATAAGATTTAACATCGCCTTCGAAAGAAATTAATTTTTCTTCTTCGCTGCGATTGTAACGGATAGTAATACTGTTTGCATCAACATACTCCACAATACCATCTCCGCTTGCATTAATTAATACACGGCTGTCTTCGGCCACACGGGCTTCAATACCTGTACCAACTATTGGCGCTTGCGGACGCATTAATGGAACTGCCTGACGTTGCATGTTCGATCCCATTAAGGCACGGTTAGCATCATCATGCTCTAAGAACGGAATCAACGAAGCCGCAATAGAAGCAATTTGATTTGGAGCGATATCAATTAAATGAACTTTATCCGGATCAAGAATTGGAAAATCGCCTTCGTAACGAGCAGTAATTTTTTTGGTTAGGAAATTTCCTTTCTCATCCAAATCGATATTTGCTTGTGCGATATTTTTTTGATCTTCTTCTTCGGCTGTTAAATAAAGAATAGGTTTATTCACATCTAACTTACCGTTTGTAACAGTACGATAAGGCGTTTCAATAAATCCTAATTTATTTACTTTGGCGTAAACGCAAAGCGAAGAAATTAATCCAATGTTTGGTCCCTCAGGAGTTTCAATTGTACATAAACGGCCGTAGTGAGTGTAGTGAACGTCACGCACCTCAAAACCTGCGCGCTCACGCGATAAACCTCCCGGCCCTAGTGCCGATAAACGACGCTTGTGCGTAATTTCGGATAGAGGATTGGTTTGATCCATGAACTGTGATAATTGATTTGTTCCGAAGAACGAATTAATTACCGACGATAATGTTTTTGCATTAATTAAATCTGTTGGAGTGAACACCTCGTTATCGCGAACATTCATACGTTCACGGATAGTACGCGCCATACGAGCTAAACCTACTCCGAATTGAGAGTAAAGCTGCTCACCTACCGTACGAACACGACGGTTACTTAAGTTATCAATATCATCCACATCAGTTTTAGAATTGATCAACTCGATCAAATACTTAATGATTAGGATCATGTCTTCTTTCGTAAGAACACGGATATTCATTGGAATATCGATACCTAATTTTTTGTTGATACGGTAACGACCAACTTCTCCAAGATCATAACGTTTATCAGAGAAGAATAATTTGTCGATTACACCACGTGCTGTTTCTTCATCAGGTGGTTCAGCGTTACGTAACAAACGGTAAATATATTCAATCGCTTCTTTTTCAGAGTTGGTTGAATCTTTTTGTAATGTATTATAGATGATCGCATAATCAGCAGTGTTGATGTCCTCCTTGTGAAGGATGATAGATTTCACTCCTGCATCATCAATAAGATCATTGTGTGCATCTTCTAAAATAGTTTCACGGTCTAAGATAACTTCGTTACGTTCAATAGACACTACCTCGCCGGTATCCTCATCTACGAAATCTTCTAACCAGGTTTTTAAGATACGTGCAGCAAGTCTACGACCAACTTCACGTTTTAAACCTGCTTTGCTAACTTTTACTTCATCAGCTAAACCAAATATTTCTAAAATTTGTTTATCACTTTCGAAACCGATCGCGCGTAATAAAGTTGTTACCGGTAATTTTTTCTTACGATCGATGTAAGCATACATTACGTTATTGATGTCGGTAGCAAATTCTATCCACGAACCTTTGAAAGGGATAACACGTGCGCTATATAATTTAGTTCCATTTGCGTGACGGCTTTGTCCGAAGAACACGCCAGGAGAACGGTGTAGTTGAGATACAATAACCCTTTCTGAACCATTGATCGCGAACGAACCTTTTGGTGTCATATATGGAATTGTACCCAAATATACGTCTTGCATAATGGGTTCAAAATCTTCATGTTCAGGATCCGTACAATACAGATATAATTTTGCTTTTAAGGGCACACTGTATGTTAGTCCGCGCTCAATACATTCTTCGATGCTGTAGCGTGGTGGATCGATATAATAATCTTTAAACTCTAAGACGAAATTGTTACGTGCATCCGAAATTGGAAAATTTTCGGCAAACACTTTAAACAATCCTTCTTTTTTGCGGTTCTCAGGTGTTGTTTCTAACTGGAAAAAATCCTGGAAAGACTTCACCTGAATATCCAAAAAATCCGGGTACTCAATTGGGAATTTATTGGATGAGAAATTTATTCTCTGTTTGGGTTTTACTGTTGCAGCCAAGTTATTATGTATAGTTAAGTTAGTAAAGATTCAAAGTACGGTTTATCAAGTAACAACAAAACAGGAAAGGGCCATTGATTAAACAGCCTTTTCCCATCGTGTAATTAATTACTTAATTTCAACTTTAGCACCAGCTTCTTCTAAAGCTTTCTTCATAGATTCAGCTTCTTCCTTAGAAATACCTTCTTTCACAGGTTTCGGAGCTCCGTCTACTAAGTCTTTAGCTTCTTTTAAGCCTAAGCCTGTTAGATCTTTTACTATTTTAACTACGCCAAGCTTTGCAGCTCCTGCTTCAAGTAAAATAATATCGAATGATGTTTTTGCTGCTGCAGCTTCTCCGCCACCGCCACCACCTGCAACTACTACTGCAGCTGCTGCTGGTTCAATACCATATTCGTCTTTTAATATTTTTGCTAATTCTTGTACATCTTTTACTGTCAAGTTAACAAGTGTTTCAGCTATTGATTTTACGTCTGCCATTTTATTATGGGTTTTTAATTTTTAATAATTGATTAATTGTCTTTTTATTTTTTTGATCGTTTGTTCGTTAATTATGCTGCTGCTTCTGATTCGCCTGCTTTTTTCTCTAATCCACCAATTACTCTTTGGATAGGAGATTGAAGCAACATGATAATATCGCCAATCATTTCGTTCTTCGACTTCATTGAAGCCAAAAGATCTAATTGATCATCGCCCATGTAAACGTTCTCTTCAACGTAAGCTGCTTTTAAAGCTGGTTTAGTAGCTTTTTTGCGGAATTCTTTAATTGCTTTTGCAGGTGCGTTTGCAGTATCAGTAAACATTAAAGCGGTTTCTCCTTTTAATGCAGGAATTAAACCAACTAATTTACTGTCGGCAGCACGCTCAAGAGCTTTCTTAAGCAATGTGTTTTTTACAACAGTAACGCTTACTTTCTTCTCGAAACATACCTTACGGAAAGCATTAACTTTTTCAACTGTTAACGATGAACAATCTGCTAAATAGATCTTATTGTTGGCGTTTAATCTTTCCACCAACTGATCTATTACTTTTGTTTTTTCTTCTTTATTCATTTAGCAGTTTTTAATTATTGAATAATTTAGTATCGATAATGATACCCGCACTCATTGTGCTGCTCATGGTTACTGATCTTACATAAGTACCTTTGGCGCTCGATGGTTTTAATTTCACGATAGCTTGTAAAACTTCGTTAGCATTTTCTTCCAATTTATTTGCATCGAAAGAAGCTTTACCAACGCGGGTATGAATGATACCTGCTTTATCAACTTTGAAATCAATTTTACCACCTTTTGAATCAGATACAGCTTTACCAATATCCATAGTTACAGTACCGGTTTTAGGATTTGGCATTAAACCGCGAGGGCCTAATACACGTCCTAATGCACCAACTTTACCCATAACTGAAGGCATGGTAACAATTACATCTACATCTGTCCAACCACCTTTTATTTTTTCAATGTACTCATCTAATCCAACGAAATCGGCTCCTGCTGCTTTAGCTTCCGCTTCCTTATCAGGAGTTACGATCGCTAAAACGCGCATTACTTTACCTGTACCGTGAGGTAAGGTTACTGTACCGCGTACCATTTGATTAGCTTTTTTGGGGTCAACTCCTAAACGGATCGCAAGATCCACTGAAGCATCAAATTTAGTAGTGGTAATTTCTTTTACCACCTTTGAAGCTTCAGCAACGGAGTGAGCTTTTGTAGCGTCGAATTTTGCTACAGCAGCTTTTCTTTTTTTAGTCAACGTTGCCATTTTTTAGCTAATTTTTAATTGTTATTACTAATTTAATTTTAAAAAGGTTTGTTACCTGAAACTGTTACACCCATACTACGGGCTGTTCCTGCAACCATACTCATTGCTGATTCAATTGTAAAACAATTCATGTCTACAATTTTATCTTCTGCAATTTTTTTAATTTGATCCCATGATATAGAACCAACTTTCTTACGGTTACTTTGTCCGGAACCTAGTTTCACTTTTGTAACCTCCATAATTTGTGCAGCTACAGGCGGACGTTTGATAATGAAATCAAAAGTCTTATCGGAATAAACATTAATGATAACAGGTAATACTTTACCTGGTTGTTCTGCTGTTCTTGAATTGAACTGTTTACAGAACTCCATAATGTTTACACCTTTTGCACCTAATGCTGGTCCAATCGGAGGCGCCGGATTAGCAGCTCCACCTTTGATCTGAAGCTTTACTATTGCTGATAATTCTTTTGCCATTTTTTATTTGTTTTTATTTGTTTATGTGATGAAGTCAATGTCTCACCAATTGCTTCATC
This sequence comes from Sphingobacteriaceae bacterium, assembly GCA_025360355.1. Classification (GTDB taxonomy): domain Bacteria; phylum Bacteroidota; class Bacteroidia; order B-17B0; family Aurantibacillaceae; genus JAHEYG01. Next base: position 8,056 of record JANYCL010000002.1, on the reverse strand, counting down.
TTTTTTATTGTTGGTTTTCGTTTCTGGCTAGTTTTACTTTGAGTTGGAAGCAGCAAAGCGTACTCGTGCCGGAAATTATTACCACAATGTTTTTATTCTCTTTCTACTTCACCGTAATTTAATTCAACCGGGGTTTTACGTCCGAAAATTTTCACAGTTACTTTAATTTTTTTCTTCTCTTCATTAACCTCTTCAATAATTCCATTGAATCCATTGAAAGGTCCGTTAATTACTTTTACTGATTCACCAACTACATAATTTGTAGTAACGGTTCCTTCAGCTTCAGTTAATTCATCTACTTTACCTAATATGCGGTTAACTTCCGATAAACGCATTGGAACTGGATCTCCTCCTTTTGTTTCACCTAAAAAACCAATTACACCTGTAATGTTTTTAATAGTGTGAGGAATTTCACCAACTAATAATGCTTCAATTAAAACATAACCCGGATAAAATGAACGCTCTTTCGCTATCTTTTTACCATTACGGATCTGAATAATTTTTTCGGTTGGAATTAAAACCTGAGAAACATAATCATTCAGTTTCAAACGGTTAATTTCAACTTCAATATATTGTTTGATCTTTTTTTCTTGTCCGCTAATAGCACGTACAACGTACCACTTTTTAGGAGTAGTTAAAGGATCGAGTTTTTTATTTTTTGCTTTTGGCTGTACCATAATTACAAATCTGTCTAAATATTTTTACAAACCATTTATCATTTGATAAGCTAATTCCATAAGCTTACCGAAAGCAGAATCCATGGCGAAAACCACTAAAGCAATAATTACAGAAGCAGCCATTACTACCATCGCACTTCCTTGCAATTCTTGCCAGGTTGGCCAACTAACTTTGCTTACCAATTCATTGGTAGTTTCCTGAAAATATGTTCCTATTTTGCTCATCTTCTTCTTCTTTTTTTTGTGAGTTCAATATAATTTGAACCAACAATTTTTGCACGGGAGGAGGGGCTCGAACCCCCATCAACGGTTTTGGAGACCGCTATTCTACCATTGAACTACTCCCGTAATTTCTATTCAATGTTTTCATTATTTAAAGAACTTTTTGCCTTTTTTCCCTTCCAAAACGGGACCGAAAACTCTCGGTTTATAAACGGCAAAATGGCAAACCCCATAGAGCTGCCATTTTGCCGATATTAAAATTGGCAATTAAGCTAATATTTCAGTTACCTGACCAGCTCCAACGGTACGGCCACCTTCGCGGATCGCGAAACGTAAACCTTTATCCATTGCAATTGGGTTGATCAAGTTAACAGTGATAGTTACGTTATCACCAGGCATAACCATTTCGCGACCTGCATCTAATTCAACTTCTCCCGTTACGTCTGTCGTACGGAAATAGAATTGAGGACGGTATTTGTTATGAAATGGTGTGTGACGACCACCTTCTTCTTTTTTCAAAATATAAACCTCAGCTTTAAATTTAGCATGTGGTTTTACCGCTCCTGGTTTACAAATAACCATTCCACGACGGATATCTTTTTTCTCGATACCACGTAATAATAAACCTACGTTATCTCCAGCTTCACCGTAATCAAGGATCTTACGGAACATCTCAACACCAGTAACAGTAGACGCTAATTTCTCAGCACCCATACCAATGATATCAACTGCATCGTTAGAGTTAATTACACCTGTTTCGATACGACCTGTAGCAACTGTACCACGACCAGTGATCGTGAACACGTCTTCAACCGGCATCAAAAATGGCTTATCTTTTTCACGTGGAGGAATTGGAATAAATGCATCAACTGCATCCATTAAATCCATGATCTTATCAACCCATTTTGGATCGCTATTTAATCCGCCTAAAGCAGAACCACGAATGATTGGTGTTTTCTCACCATCAAATTTATAGAAAGTTAAAAGTTCACGAATTTCCATTTCAACTAAGTCTAATAACTCTAAGTCATCAACCATGTCAACTTTGTTCATGAACACAACAATTTTAGGCACACCAACCTGGCGGGCTAAAAGGATATGCTCACGTGTTTGTGGCATTGGTCCGTCTGTTGCAGCTACAACTAAAATAGCACCGTCCATTTGGGCAGCACCTGTAACCATGTTCTTAACGTAATCCGCGTGACCCGGACAATCAACGTGTGCGTAGTGACGAGTTGCCGTCGCATACTCAACGTGAGAGGTGTTAATAGTAATACCGCGTTCTTTTTCTTCCGGAGCGTTATCAATTGATCCGAAGTCGCGAACTTCGCATAAACCTTTAGAAGCTAATACCGTAGTAATTGCTGCAGTTAAGGTAGTTTTACCGTGATCTACGTGACCAATAGTTCCAATATTCAAGTGAGGTTTGGAACGGTCGAATTTTTCTTTTGCCATAGTTGTAAATTTATTTTTCTTGTTATACTTGTTTTTATATTTTAGTTAATTAACTAATTTCTCTTTTAAAATTGCAGAGCTGTTGAGCAGGATTGAACTGCCGACCTCTTCCTTACCAAGGAAGTGCTCTACCACTGAGCTACAACAGCTTTTTACCTTCTTCCACTGTCTAGCATTCTCATTCAATGAACATAAACCTTTTAACACACGAAAAGTCCCTCAGTTTGGGGACATCCAAAGGATTCGAAACCGTGATGCACAAGTTTCTCTTCTCTTTGTCCCTTCCGTTACCTGGGAAGGGTTATATTCGGTACCAAAACAATTCTATTTACTCTTTTGAGAAGACTCCGGACTTTCCCTCGTTTCCTTGGTGCCCAATCTTATTGTCTCAAAAAATCAACTTCACTTTTCAGAGCGGAAGACGGGTCTCGAACCCGCAACCTCCAGCTTGGAAGGCTGGAGCTCTACCAATTGAGCTACTTCCGCTTATACTCTTTCTCTCTATTCATTCTCATTCACCAAGTGGGGACAGGAGGATTCGAACCTCCGAAGTCGTAGACAACAGATTTACAGTCTGTCCCATTTGGCCACTCTGGTATGTCCCCTTCTAAAAAAAAGAGCCGAAGAAGGGACTCGAACCCCCGACCGCCTGATTACAAATCAGGAGCTCTACCAGCTGAGCTACTTCGGCTTTTTATGGTTTTTACAAAGAACTTTTACCCTTTAAAAAGGGACTGCAAATGTACTAACAAAAATGTTTGGCGCAAATAAAAAAAGCACATTTTTTCAAAATGAGTTATAGGGATTGATAATCAGGTAATTAAGCACTGTTTTTTATGAATTTTTTAGCTCAAAACCGATATTATAATTTATTGGCTTTTTGATATGACGATAAATAATGATTTTTAATGTTTTAAATTCTTTTAGATTTATTTAAATTTTAGACGATGAAAAATTGGTGTTTTTTGTTCATTTTTTTGGCCCCTTTTTACTTTTTCGGGCAGGTTATGAATCCGGTAAAATGGGAGGCTAAATATACTGAATTACCTAACGGGGAAGGCGAAATTATTGTGAGTGCAACCATCGAAAAAGGATGGCATACCTATTCTCAAAATGTTTCTCCGGATGCGGGTCCTGTTCCAACTACAGTTAATTTTTCTCCCGGAAGTAATTTCGAATTAATTGGAAAAGCTGTTGAAGAAAATGTAAAAGAAGAATTTGATAAAACCTTTGAAATGAAAATTGCCTCATTCGAAGGGAAAGCCGTAATCAAACAAAAATTAAAACGTAAAAACTTAAAAAGTTTTGAAACACCAATAAAAATTGAATACATGGTTTGTAACGACAAACAATGTTTGCCTCCTAAAACAATTGATATTTCATTAACTGTACCTGCAAAAAAATAGGAATCTAATTTTAATTTTTAAACGTCAATAATAAATCTAATTCAAAACCTTAATTTGCAAAAATTTTAAAACGGTATGTTTAAAAAATTACTTTTAGGATCAATATTTTCAGTTTTTGCATTTGGATTTCTGAGCGCGCAAAGTCCTGTTCATTGGAAATATTCTTCAAAAAAAATAAGTTCTTGTGAATATGATTTAATATTTAATGCTGAAATTGATGAACCATGGCATATCTATTCCATTCATAAAAACAAAGCTAAAGAAGCCGAAGATATTTTTCCGACTGAAATTCTTTTTAAAAAATCTAAAGATTATGAATTGGTTGGCAAACTAAAAGAGTCGAAACCGACAACTGAATTCGATAAAGTTTGGGAAGCTGTTGTTTCCTTTCATCCTAAAAAAGCAACATTTACCCAAACTGTTAAATTACTTTCAAGCGGAAAAATAATAGTAAAGGGTTCTTATGAAGCGCAGGCCTGTACAGATGTTATGTGTACGCGACCACCGGTTGACAAATTCGAAATTGAACTTATGGGAAGTTCTGAATGTGTTACTGAAAAAATTGCCTCAACAGATACTATAACTCCTGATACTTCAAATGCAACAATTGCAAAAACAGATAGCACAATTCTTAAAAAAGAATCAGCTGTACTCACTGAAACTCATTATGAAAACGAAAAACCCGCAGCAACTTCTATGTCGTGGTGGGCCATTTTTTTAGCTGGATTTATTGGTGGATTTGCTGCACTTCTTACGCCTTGCGTCTTCCCAATGATACCAATGAATGTTAGTTTCTTTACCAAACAAAGTAAAACTAAACAACAAGGTATTAAAAACGCTTTGATTTACGCTATATTTTTAATTGTGCTTTATGTTGGCTTAGGTTTGGGAGTAACTATCATCTTTGGTGCGGGAGCTTTGCATACACTCTCAACTAATGTTTGGTTTAACCTGGCATTTTTTGCATTACTAATTATTTTTGGCGCTTCGTTTCTTGGCGCCTTTGAAATTGTATTACCAAGTTCATTCGTAAATAAAATGGATACCAAGGCTGACAAAGGTGGTTTGATTGGGATTTTCTTTATGGCTTTCACTTTAGCTTTGGTTTCATTTTCTTGTACCGGACCAATTATTGGTACCTTATTGGTTGAAGCTTCTTCAACAGGAAATATTGCCGGACCATTTTGGGGAATGTTTGGTTTTGCATTGGCATTAGCTTTGCCTTTTGGTTTATTTGCAGCTTTCCCGGGATGGTTAAATTCATTACCACAATCAGGAGGATGGTTAAATTCAGTAAAAGTTACGCTGGGATTTTTAGAAATTGCTTTGGCATTAAAATTTGCTTCTAATGCAGATCTGGTTGTACAGGCAGGGATTTTAACACGCGAAGTTTTTATTGGTTTGTGGATCGTGATCTTTGGCTTGCTCGGCATTTATTTGATCGGTGGATTTAAAACATCCCACGACAGTGATGTAAAACATCTTTCGGTAACACGTTTATTCATTGCAATTATCGCATTTTTTGTTACAATTTATTTAATTCCTGGTATGTGGGGAGCTCCATTGAAATTATTCAGTGGGATCTTACCACCATTAGAATATTCTGAGTCACCACACGGATTTGGTGGCAATACTTCAACAGGAATTTCAAAAAGTGAAAATAAAGATGCGGAATTTGGTCAATACATGGAAGTGAACAAAAATAGTATTGTGCATTTCAAAAATGATTACGAACGCGCTTTAGCTTATGCCAAAAAAGTTGGTAAACCTTTAATGGTTGATTTTACAGGTCATGCTTGTGCTAATTGCCGTAAGACAGAAGATTACGTTTGGCCGGATGCTGAGGTAACGAAACGTTTAAATAATGATGTTGTGCTAGTGTCATTATATGTTGACGATAAACGTCCGCTTGATCCGAAAGAGTATATGAAAGTTCAGTGGTATGGTAAGGAAAGAGAAATTACCGATATAGGAGATAAATTCAAATATTTAGAAGAAACTATTTACGGACAAAGCACCCAACCTTTATATGTAATATTAGACCACAACGAAAAACCTTTGAATCCCGTTCGCGGTTACGACCCAAATATTGCGGATTATATTAAATGGATGGATACAGGCATCAGTAATTTTAAAGCTAAAAAATAATTTCTCTGCCTATACTCTCAAACTTTCTAATTGCTAAAATCATCTTATTCATTTATATTTGATAAAAATCTAAATGAACATTCTTGGCATATCTGCTTTTTATCACGATTCCGCAGCAGCTATTATTCAGAATGGAAAAATTACCGCCGCCGCTCAGGAAGAAAGATTCACCCGCAAAAAACACGATGACGGATTTCCTGTTGAAGCCATAAAATATTGTTTGAAAGAAACCGGTTTAAGTCTTGATGAATTAGATGCCGTTGTTTTTTACGACAAACCACTTTTAAAATTTGAACGCCTCCTCGAAACTTATTATGCATTTGCCCCAAAAGGCTTCAGATCATTCTTAATGGCGATGCCCGTTTGGCTGAAAGATAAAATGTTCCTTAAAAAATTAATTAAGGACGAATTAAAAAAGGTTGAAGTTTACGATAAGAAAAAATTAAAATTATTATTTCCCGAACATCATTTATCACATACAGCAAGCGCTTTTTATCCATCACCATTTGATGAAGCCGCTATTTTAACCATTGACGGTGTTGGCGAATGGGCAACCGCTTCCATTTGTTATGGGAATAAAGCAGAAATAAAAATTTTAAAAGAATTACATTTCCCTAATTCATTAGGCCTATTGTATTCTGCTTTCACTTATTATTTGGGATTCAAAGTTAATTCAGGCGAATATAAATTAATGGGATTAGCACCTTACGGAAATCCGGAAAGCGCCGATGTAAAAAAATATGTTGAGATCATCAAAACTAAATTGGTCGACATAAAAGACGACGGAAGTATTTGGCTAGATCAAAAATATTTTAATTATGCCGTTGGATTAAGAATGGCAAAAGATGATGAATGGCTTAAATTATTTGGTTTCCCTCGACGCGAATCTGAATCAGAATTGCAGCAATGTCATTGTGATCTTGGATTAGCAATTCAAATTGTGACTGAAGAAGTCGTAATTAAAATGGCGACAGAAGCACAGAAACTAACGAACTCAAAAAATTTATGTTTAGCAGGTGGTGTAGCATTAAATTGTGTTGCTAACGGTAAATTACAAAACTTAAATATTTTCAATAACATATTTATTCAACCCGCTTCCGGTGATGCAGGCGGTGCGCCTGGTGCTGCTTTAGCTGCCTATTATATTTATTTTAAAAACGAACGCAAAACTCCTGGAGCTAATGACTCCATGAACGGAAGTTATCTCGGACCGGAATTTTCTGATCAGGAAATAATACAAACTTCAAAAAAATATAAAGCCAACTATAAGTATTACGAAAGTGAAGATGAATTAACAACTGATGTTGCAGCATTATTAAATGAAGAAAATGTTATAGGATGGTTTCAGGGAAAAATGGAATTTGGTCCGCGTGCATTAGGCAACCGCAGTATTATTAGCGATCCGCGCAGTGAGGAGATGCAGAAAAAATTAAATCTTAAAATAAAATACCGCGAAAGTTTCAGGCCATTTGCTCCTTCTGTTCTAGCTGAAGATGCTCAGAATTATTTCGATATAAAAAGTTCTTCTCCCTATATGCTATTGGTTCAGCCAGTAAAAAAAGAAATACGTAAAACATTACCTCCAAATTATAATTCACTTCCCTTAAAAGACAAATTATATTATAGTCGCTCATCTTTACCCTCAATAACACACATCGATTTTTCGGCACGCATTCAAACTGTACATAAAGAAACTAATCCGCGCTACTGGAATCTGATCAATGCATTTAAAAAGAAAACCGGTATTGCAATGGTGGTGAATACAAGTTTTAATGTGCGCGGAGAACCAATTGTTTGCACACCGAGTGATGCCTATAAATGTTTGATGCGAACAGAAATGGATTATTTAGTGATTGGTAATTTTGTGTTCGATAAAAAGAAACAGCCCGAATGGAAAGAAGATAAAATGTGGCAAACAGAATATAAGCTGGATTAAAACATGAGCAGATTCTCAAATATATTCACTAAAAAAAACATGGGCTTTTTCCTGTTCATGCTTATTTTTATTTGCATTTGTCTCGAGATTTTCGGAAGAATATATCTAACCAAAATTCTTCAAAAATCAACCGATCAAAAATTCAGATTCAATTCTTACCGCATTTACGAACATGTTCCGGGTTTTAAAGAAGGTGACGGTAAACGCAATTG
>JANYCL010000505.1 GCA_025360355.1 Sphingobacteriaceae bacterium | reverse complement strand
TGTGGTTAAGAAAAAACGAAATGTATTTATGATAAAAAAATTACTTCTATTTACAGCTCTCATTTTTTTGATGACAGCTTTCATTCCAAAGAAAAAAAAGAAAACATTTCTTCCTCCGGGCACTCAGCAAATAAATGATACGCTTTACGCAGATGAAACTGAGATCAGTAATTTTTCATGGAACGAATATGAATTTTGGATGAAAAGTAAATACGGTGCTAATTCAGCGGAACATATTTCAACTTTACCGGATACAACTGTTTGGCGTGATAAGAATTCAAGTAATGAGCCTTATGTATTGTATTATTACAGACATCCGGCTTATAAGGATTACCCGGTTGTTGGTGTTTCATATAAACAAGCGTGTGAATTTGTTAAGTGGAGAACAGAAAGGGTAAAAGAATTTATGTGTATTTCGAAGAAGTATGATCTAATCGATTTTGAATACCGATTGCCGACAAAAAAAGAGTGGGAATTTTTGAGTAATAATGGTGATAGTTATTTTTCTAATAATGGACTCAATGAAAAAGGATTTGCATCATTTAATCATGTTTGGGAACCAAAAGATACTACAGAATTTAGAAAAAAATATCCTTCAAAAGATGATGCAGATGTAACGGCACCTGTATATTCTTATTGTAAAAACCGATTTGGTTTGTTTCAAATGATAGGAAACGTTTCTGAAATGGTTTTAGAAAAAGGAGTCAGTAAAGGCGGAAGCTGGCGGAATGAATTAGAAGAATGCAGGGTAGGAAAAGATATCGCTTACACAAAACCAACGGCAATGTTGGGATTCAGATGTGTTTGTATTGTAAAGAAACCTAAGCGTTAAGTGAATAAAAATACACGGTAACTGAGTGAGTTTACCCTGAGCTTTTCGTCGAAGGGAAGCCACCATAAGAAACTCTTTATTCCTTCAACACTTTTTTCGTAATTGTTTTTCCTCCAAAAGAAAATTTCACAAAATAAATTCCGGCGTTTTGCTGACTTAAATTTATTTTTTCTCTTTCTGTATCAGTAATGGAGCTGAAAATCAAACTACCTAAAATATTAAATACCTCAATTTTTGTTCCGATCTGTGATCCACTAACAAAAAATTCTCCGTTGTTTGGATTAGGTAATACTTGAATTTGTTCCGTATAATTTAATTCATTTATTCCTGCAGGAACACAGCCGATCGTAAAAGTTCTGTTACAGGTAATACTATTATAAATTGCTTCGAACGTGTAAGTGCCCGGAGTTGTTGGCATCGCTTTTATATTATACCAATAAGCCGCTAAATAATTTGTAGTGCTTGAGTGCGTCCATGCACTGAATGTTGTATTGCCGGGCTGTATGATCCGAAGATTAGCAACATATCCAGCTGTTTCATTTCTTATATAGTAATAAAAACGTGCATTGCCGCCTCCAACAAAACAAGTGTCTTCATTAATTGTTTCAGTAGCAGGACAAGCAGGAAGAACAGGAGCAATATTATTGATCTGCGCTTTTATAATTGCAGGTTCTGTATATGGTTTTTGTGATGCCCACCATGTGCTAACATTTAAACTATTACATGCACCAGCCCAAGGATCGCGCAAAGTTGCTGCAGTATTTCCAGCCCAAACCTCAAAATGTAAATGTGGCCCGGTTGAAGAACCCGAACTTCCAACAGAACCAAGATATTCGCCTTGTGTTACGGTTTGACCAATTGATTTTACTGTAAGCGAATTCTTTTTCATATGAAGATAAATAGAATTTGATCCATCGGAATGCATAACTGCTACATAATTTGGTGTTAGAGTATTTGACGCGCAGTTCTTGTCAAAATTACCGTCTACTTTTGCACTGATAGTTCCGGCTGCCGCTGCAATAATTAATGCTTGATTATTATCCATTTTATAAATAGGATAAGGCAGTAAAGCGATATCGGTACCTGCATGCCCATCATATGTTACAGAGCCGCAATTATAATCTTTTATTCCTGGCGAAGTAGGGTCTTGATCAAGGTAATTAGCTATGTAATAATAATTGCAATCGCTCATGTAGTTTGCGGTTTTGAGCGGCCAACTAAATGGGACGGTCATGTTTTTTTGATTGCTACTGGTTAAACCGAATTTTAGCTGAGCATCTGCTATTTGTAATTCCAATGTTTTGTATTGAGCAGGAGTTAAACACGGATTACTTGCATCATTTAAACGAAGCGGATAAACGCCGCCAAATTCCTGTGCAGATACTGAAAAATAAAATAGACTTAAAAAAATAAAGTAGATCTTTCCCATGGATTTAATGTTTACTACAAGATAGAGGTTTTGGTTTGATATTTCAAGTGCAAATGCCTGAAAGTAGAAACTGAGTGTTTAAACTATTGGTTTTTTTGAGTGAAGAGATCAAAGAAAATACTTTTGTATCACTTCTTCAAACTCTTCCATCAAAACTCCATTGGTGCAGCAAATTTCTTTTCCGAATAAAAAATCACCGCCGCCTTTAAAATCAGTTACGGTTCCGCCGGCTTCTTCAATAATTAAAGATGCAGCTGCAACATCCCAGGGGTTTAAATTATATTCAAAAAAAGCATCTACTCGTCCACAAGCTAAATAACAAAGATCGGCTGAAGCGGCGCCAATCCGTCTTACACCATGCGTGTGCTGCATGAAAAATTTTAAAGCATTTAAATAATTATCTAAACGCTCAAAATTGTAAATAGGAAAACCGGTAGCGATCAAACTTTTAAATAGAGTAGGAGTTTCGGAAACACGGATGGGATTATTATTCAAATACGCACCTTTTCCTCCGCGCACTGCAGTAAAACATTCATTACGGGTAACTTCATAAACAACACCTAAAATTATTTCGCCGTTATGTTCTAATGCAATACTTACTGCGTAACAAGGAATACCATGAATGAAATTTGTTGTTCCGTCCAATGGATCAACTATCCAATTATATTCACCGCGACCATCAATCGAATTTTCTTCTACAATAAAACCGGCTTCCGGGACTAATTCTTTCAGATCTTCAACAATTATTTTCTCAGCTGTTTTGTCAACGTAACTGACAAGATCATTTAAACCTTTTATTTCAATTTTATCGGGAGTAAATGTTTCGCGTTCTTTTTTTATGAAGGCGCCTGCTTTCTTCGCCGTTTTTACAACGTGTGGAAGAATATTATTTAAAGTTACAATTACCATTTTAGAATTTATTAAATAACATGCGTTCACCTCTTTTTGTTACATCAAATTTACCTTGATCATAAACCAAATGTCCGTTCACAAATGTTTTTTCGATGGAACTGTTAAAAGTGTAACTTTCAAAAGGACTCCAACCACATTTGTAGAGGAGATTTGTTTTATCTACGTGGTAATTCTTTTTTAAATTCACTAAAACAAGATCGGCAAAATAACCTTCGCGGATATAACCGCGTTTTTCTATTCTGAAAAGATCAGCAACATTGTGAGCCGTTTTTTCAGCGATCTTTTCTAAAGTAATTTTCCCTTGCTTATGAAATTGCAACATCGCCTGCAAACTGTGTTGTATAAGCGGACCACCACTTGGTGCTTTTAAATAGGATTGTTGTTTTTCTTCGAGAGTATGAGGTGCATGATCGGTTGCAACTACATCAATAGTTCCATTTAAAACCGCTTCAAAAATTTTATCGCGGTCGTATTGTGTTTTTATTGAAGGATTCCATTTTATGAAATTACCTTTTGCTTTATAATCCTCATCGGTAAACCATAAATGGTGAATGCAGGCTTCCGCAGTAATACGTTTTTCTTTTAAAGGAATTCTATTAGTGAACAAACTTAATTCTTTTGCGGTTGAAATATGAAAAACATGCAAACGTGTATTATGTTTTTTAGCTAAGGCAACGGCTGCTGACGAAGAACGGTAACAAGCTTCTTCGGAACGGATCATAGGGTGGAAGTAAGCGGGAATATCTTCGCCATATTCTTCAATGATACGTTTCTGATTTTCTTTTATCATCACATCATCTTCACAATGTGTACAAATAATACATTCTACCTTCGAGAAAAATCCTTCCAATGCTTTTTGACTATCAACTAACATGTCGCCTGTTGAGGAACCTAAAAATAGTTTCAGTCCGGCAATTTTTGAATAATCTGCTTTTAAAACTTCTTCAAGATTATTATTTGTACCGCCCATTAAAAAAGAATAATTCGCTAAGGAACATTCTGCAGCACGTGAATATTTTTTTTCTAATTCAATTAAAGTTGTGGCTTGTGGAACTGTATTGGGCATTTCCATAAATGAAGTAACCCCACCGGCAACTCCTGCTTTTGCTTCTGTAAAAATTTCTCCTTTGTGTGTTAATCCCGGCTCACGGAAATGAACCTGATCGTCAATTAACCCAGGAAATAAATGTAAACCTTCTGCATTAATTTCTTTTGCACCTGCTTCTTCAATTTCACGATCAATACGTGTTATGATCTTATCTTCAATTAAAACATCGCCAACGAGAATTTCTCCTTCGTTTACAATGCTCGCGTTCTTTATTAAGATCTTAGTCATTTATCTTGTAAATATACGTAGTTTGATTATCATTTATTGGGTTCAGCCACTTTAAAGTTTTATCAATGAATCCGGGCTCAATTGTAGTGACATAAGTTGTATTCGGAAAACGCTTTTTAAAACTATCCACACGGGCTTCAATGTTTTCGGCCTGCCAGAAGACAATATAATTTGGTTTCATTTCGGCAGGAATATGTTTGAATTTTTCAACCACAGAATCGGGCGTGAATTGTTTTGTGATCCCGTAAACGGAATACCATTTTCCTAAATAAAATAAAGGTGGCATGGTAAAATCATTATCCTTATTACTATCGTCAACCATTGCCATTCTTAAGTCTGGTTGCTTATAAAGGAAATACATGGCTTCACAACGGTTCTTTTTGGAGTAAGTAAAAGAAAAAATAATTAAGAAAATAATATTTAAGGTCACGACAAACCATTTTGAAAATTTGAACAAACCTGGTTTTACCTTTGTTTTATACTTTTCGTAAATAATAAACATGCCGATGGCTCCGCTTAAAATAAGAGTAGGGAGAATGGTTAATACAAAACGTTCCTGTTTATTTGGGAAATAAATATGAAAAGCTAGATAAACAAAAACTGGCCAAAAGAGAATAGGGATTTTTTTCCAATTGATGAGCCAGCCGCCAAACAATAAAAAACTAAGCGGCGGAATTAATAATCCCAATATAAGATCGAAATACATGTGCCAAATGTTATTTCCATATAATTCTGCATTGTGTAAATTATAATCCACGTAAGCTAAAAATTCGGCAAAACCTCTTCCCCAAATAAAATAATCTACCACGCCTTGCGTGATTAAAATGGTAATTAAAAATCCAAGAGCACAAGTTGCTAAATATTTTATTTCGGTTCTGTAAATTAAAAGTGCTATTAAAATTCCCGTAGCATAAAATAAACTCTGAAAACGCGCCGAGAAAGCAATTCCGATCCAGATCCCGGCAAATAAATAATTTCTGACATTTTTCTCTTTGATCAAAAGCCATGTTGCAATGAATAATGGAGGAACACAAACGAACTCTGCTAAATTCCGCACACTTAAAAAAGGCATGAACCAATACAAGGATAAGAAAGTTGCAGCATAAATTGCCGTTTTTTTATTCGAGTAATGCTCAGCAATTTTATAGCCGTAAGTAATAATGGTAAGAGAAAATAAAGCATGCAGCAATCTAACAATAGTCATTTTTAATTGCGGATCATTAATTCCTGTCAATGCAAAACATTTAAATATCAAATAATGCAAGCCGGTATAAAATAAAGGATGTCCTTGCGGTTGTCTGTCGGGAAAATTGGGATCGGGTAACCAATAATTATAATCAAAACCATCCACCCAACTCTGAGCAGCTTCCACAATTAAAAAATGATCATCGAACCACCCAAAACCCTTCGAGAAAATGACCGCAATTAAACGGAACAGAATTCCAGCCCCCAGAATTATTTGTAGTGGAGTGTATTTATTCTGTATTTGAGTAATAAAATTACGCATGTTCTATTGTTGTGCTGTTCTGTAAAAATAGAAAGCGACGAACGAAAAAATAATATTTGGAACCCAAACTCCCAATAAGGGAGGTGTATTTCCGGTTGTAGCTATAGTTGTAAAAACGTACATCAGCATTATATAAGCACAACTTAATACCATACCAAAAGCAATTTGCAAACCAACACCACCGCGTACTTTACGTGATGAAATAGCTAAACCGATAATGGTAAGTAAAAAGGTGGCAAAAGGAAAAGAAGTCCGACGGTGTAATTCCACTTCAAAAAACTCGATCTGGTTTGAGCCTTTTAGTCTTTCACGTGTAATGTATTTTGTGAGCTCCGGTGTATTCATTGTTTCAATTTTACTTTCGTAACGCCACATATCACTCGGACTAAAATCAATTTTTAATTTTTTGGTAGCAGAGTAGGTGTGTTTCTCTTTGTGAATTGGTTTACGGTTTTTAATTGTATCCAATCGGTCTTGTTGTGTGATTGTTTTTTCAAATACATTAACCAAATTCCATTCTTTATGAATGGTATCCCATTTCATTTCATCGGCCGTAAGAAAAGAAATTTGTTTGTTGTGCGAAAATTTCTCAATAGAGATCTTATGTGCTGTGTTGGTATAATTATCGTAAGACTCCATATATAAAACTGTATTGGCTGCAATTATTTTATGGATGTTCTTGTCTTCAGTGTTATAACCTTTGTTGATCCATCTATCTTCAAAACCAATTTTTATTTTTTGCGCTTTAGGAATTACAAAATGGTTTAATAATAGAGAAGAGAACCCAATTATGAAAGCGCCAATCAAATACGGCTTTAAAATTCTATTAAATCCTGCACCCGCACTTAAAATTGCGACAAACTCAGTACGGTGCGCCATTTTTGAAGTAAAAAATATTATTGATATAAAAGTAAACAGCGGACTAAACATATTTCCATATACAGGAATGAACATGCAGTAATAATCAAAAATAATTTCTTTAGTGGGAATATTCTCAGTACTGAATGTTTGAACTTTATCTTTTATATCGAATACAATAAAAATTGCCAATATTAGCGCGATAGAGAAGACGTAAGTTCCCAAAAACTTTTTTAAAATGTATTTATCAATTATCGTCAGCAAATTATAAGCGTTGATTTAATTGTACAACCATTTTGTTTTTCCATTCGGTAAAGGAGCCGTCAATAATTCTTTTTCTGGATTCTTTCACCAGCCACAAATAAAAATGCAAATTGTGTAAAGTTGAAATTTGTGAAGCTAAGATCTCGCCGCAAACTAATAAATGACGTAAATAAGCTTTTGTATAATGAAGATCGGCAAAGCAATCACTCGTTTCATCCAATAGCGAGAAATCATTTTTCCATTTTTCGTTTTTGATATTGATGATCCCGTTTTTGGTGAATAATAAACCATGCCGCGCATTCCGTGTTGGCATTACGCAATCGAACATATCAATTCCTAATGCAATACTTTCTAAAATATTTACAGGCGTGCCAACACCCATTAAATAACGCGGTTTTTCTTTTGGTAAAATATCACAAACTACTTCCGTCATCGCGTACATGTCTTCGGCAGGTTCACCAACGCTTAGTCCGCCAATGGCATTTCCAAAACAATTTGTATGGGCAATATATTCTGCACTTTGAATCCGCAGATCTTTATAAACGCTTCCCTGCACAATAGGAAATAATTCCTGATGATATCCGTATTTTGGTTCTGTGGTTTTAAATCTTTCAACACAACGGTCGAGCCACCTGTGTGTCATGCCCATTGACTTTTTAGCATAATCATATTCGCAAGGGTAAGGCGTACATTCATCAAAAGCCATAATGATATCTGCACCAATGGTTCTTTCAATATCCATTACACTTTCGGGTGTAAAAAAATGTTTGCTGCCATCGATGTGCGACATAAACTCGGCGCCTTGTTCGCTTAATTTCCTGTTATTTGCCAATGAAAATATTTGGTAACCGCCGCTATCAGTTAAAAGTGGTTTATCCCAACCATTAAATTTATGTAAACCACCGGCCTTTTCAATTACATCTAAACCCGGACGCAAATACAAATGATAAGTGTTGCCAAGAATAATTTGCGCACCAATATCTTCCTTCAATTCTTTTTGATGAACTGCTTTAACGGTTCCTGCAGTTCCAACAGGCATGAAAATAGGAGTTTCAATAGTTCCATGATCGGTTTCTAAAGTTCCGGCGCGGGCTTTGCTTTTTGGGTCGTTATGTAATAAGGAAAACTTCAATTCAGTAAATTTACGAGATAGAGTACTTTGTTAGTGAATTTTAGAATAATTTAATAACATCTGAGAGGTTATTAAGTCGGAAATCCGCTATTTCAAAGCGACTATCGTTTTTATGTTCCTCATCGGGCACTGCAATAACGGTCATACCCGCCGCTTTTCCAGCCAAAACTCCATTAACCGAATCTTCAATTACGAGGCAATTCTCAGGTAAAATATTTAGATCGGCGGCACATTTCAAAAACACTTCGGGATGTGGTTTTCCAAACTCAAGAAATTCGGCAGAAGTAATAGAATGGAAATAAGGTTTGGTTTGTGTTTTATGTAAAACTGCATCAACCAAAATATGACTCGAAGAAGTAGCTAAGCCCAAGGGAAATTGTTTAGTTTTTAAGAATTCTAAAAGTTCAATTGCTCCTTTCATTGCATTACCTTCAGTAATAATTAAACTTACTAAATGTTCATGAACTGCATCGTTCAGTTGTATTGGTGTTGAATGAGTTATGTTGTGATGATTAAACCAATGCTCCACCACTTCTTTAAAGCGCATGCCGGTAGTTTTTCTGCAATCTTCATCCGTAAATTCAATACCAATATCATTGAAACCTTTGATCATAGCAATACGCCAAAGTGGTTCCGAATCAATCAGCACTCCATCCATATCAAATATCACCGCTTTAATATTCTGCATCATTGTTAATTTCTTTGTTTGTATCATGCAAAGATATCCATATTTCGCAGGTACTGCACAGGTAACTTTGCGGCATGCCTTTGCCCCAATTTGATCATTTAGGTCTTGAAGAGATATTGTCCATACTTGGCGGTATTATATTTTTAATTCACATCATTCACTACTTTTTAAGTTATTGGCCGGTTGCTGCATTAAAAACAAATCTCAGTTCACCAAACACGAATACAGAACCTGTCAGTGTTATTATATGTGCACGGAATGAAGATGAAAATTTAACGGAATTTCTTCCGAAAATATTAACGCAGGAATATCCGGAGTTCGAAGTTATTGTTGTAAATGATTGTTCATGGGATAATACCGAGACCGTTATAGATGAATTCGCAAGAATTTTCCCCAATCTTAAAAAGATCACCATTAAAGAAGATGCATATTATAAGCATGGCAAAAAATTTGCGATCATGGTGGGAATTAAAGGCGCGAAATATGAAAATTTAGTTTTTACGGATGCAGATTGTTATCCTTCTTCTAATACTTGGTTAAAGGAAATTGCATCCGGCTTCAGTTCGACAAAAGAAATTGTTTTAGGTTATGGCGCTTACATTAAAACGCATGGCTTTTTAAATAAACTGATCCGCTTCGATACTTTTACAATTGCATTACGTTATTTAACTGCCGGGATGAAAGGTAAAGCCTACATGGGTGTTGGAAGAAATTTAGCCTACAAAAAATCATTATTTTTTAAACACAAAGGTTTTTCAAGTCATTATCAGATCAATTCAGGAGATGACGATCTTTTTGTGAATGAAGCTGCCACTCCCGAAAATACAAATGTGTGCATAAGTCATGATTCAATTACCTATTCAAAAGCTAAAAAAACATTCCGCGATTGGCGAATGCAAAAGGTAAGACATTTAACTACTGCGCCTTTGTATACTTCGGCTTCAAGGTTTAAAATTGGTTTTGATTTTGGTATTACTTACATATTTTACATGTTTTTGGTCGTGCTTTTTTGCTTTAAGAGCACGGCTTTAATCGGTGTTGGTCTTTTTTTATTGAAAATAATATTTCAAATGGCTATATTTCGTAAAGCTTCTAAAAAGCTAAATGAGCCTGACCTTTGGGCGATGGCTTTTGTGTATGAATTTGTTCTTTTATTTATTTACCCTGTATTTCACATAGCTAAAATGCTCTTCAAACCCAATAAATGGACGAATTAGGAAATAACGATAAGCTAACAACGAAAGCAGTTTATGATTATAAGCTGGTTCAATCTGCGCTCAAAAATGGCGACCAGAAAGCGTATGCGGAGTTATTACATCGTTATAGGGAATCGGTTTATTTTATGATGTTGAAAATGGTGGGGAATAAAGATGACGCAGACGATCTTACAATTGAAGCTTTCGGAAGAGCTTTTAAAAGATTAGAACAATACACTCCTAACTTCGCTTTCAGCACTTGGTTATTTAAAATCGCGAGTAATAATGCAATCGATCATTTACGTAAGAAAAAACAAAACGATACATTTTCGTTAGATACAAAATATGTAAATGAAGAAGGGCAGCAATTATCACAAAACATAAAATCAGGAACGCTTGATCCGGAAGAATACTTTATTAAAAAACAAAAAATTGATCTGTTACACGATGTTGTAGATAAATTAAAACCAAAGTATAAAGAATTGGTTGAGATGTTTTATTATCAGGAATTGAGTCATGAAGAAATTTCCCAAAAATTAAATTTACCAATAGGAACCATAAAAGCGCAATTATTCAGAGCGCGCGAATTTTTATACAACATTCTAAAAAATAAAGAAAGTAATATGTAATTGAATGGAAGATGTAAAAGGTCAAATGGCAAATGTAGGTTTTAGATTATTGTTAATATCCATTTGCCATCTGCCATTTTACATTTTACCTATTATAACATCTGCCATCTGCCATTTTACCTTTTTCATTTAATATGAACGCTGATATTATTTTCAAATACTTTCCCGATCTTAATCCAAAACAAAAAGAACAATTCAATCAGCTTTATGAGTTGTATTCAATTTGGAATGCGCAGATAAATGTTATTTCACGGAAAGAGATCGATCTTTTATATGAGCGTCACATTCTGCATTCTTTAGGAATTTCAAAAGTGATTCAATTCAAACCCGGAACAAAAATACTGGATGTTGGTACGGGCGGCGGTTTCCCGGGAATTCCTTTAGCAATTATGTTTCCTGAATCGCATTTTCATTTGGTTGATTCTATTGGAAAAAAAATAAAAGTGGTGGATGAAGTTTCAAAAGGAGTTGGTTTAACCAATCTAACATCACAACATGAACGCGCCGAAAAAGTAGATGATAAATTTGATTTTGTAGTGAGCAGGGCAGTGACCGAGTTTCCTGTTTTTTATTCTTGGCTCAAAGGAAAATTTACCGGAAAAAGTTTTAACGATAAGCCCAACGGCATTTTATATTTAAAAGGCGGCGATCTGCAAGAAGAATTTGGCCGCTTTTATAATAAATGCGAATTCTTCGAACTAAAAAACTTCTTCCGCGAAGAATTTTTCGAAACCAAAAAAGTGGTTTATTTTCAATGGAAGTAGCTTATTTATAAGCGAAACCCCTTCTCAAAATCCATTCCTGATATAATTTTTTGAAATTGAGGGTATAATTTAAATTTTTTAGTATTTTTGCGGCGGAGAAGTGGCAGAGTGGTCGATTGCGGCAGTCTTGAAAACTGTTGAGGGTCATACCTCCGGGGGTTCGAATCCCTCCTTCTCCGCCAGTTATAAAGAACTAGCCCCCACTTATATGGGGGTTTTGTTTTTTTAGCAAGTCCTCAATAATTTTAGAAATAAATTTCGTACCTTTAAGGTATCAAACACCCCCTAAACATTTAATGTCTTTTATTATGAAAAAGCATGTTTTAATATTCGTTTTCGGGTTGTTCTTCCTTCAAAGCCAAGCTTCGGTAACAGCCTATTTTAATTACGGGGTTTTTAATGTACCATCCGGCTCTCCTTTTATTGAAACCTATTTAACAGTAATTGGTAATTCAATTAAGCACTTGTCTGTTTCAGGCGGACTGCAAGGTTCAGTTAATGTTAAAGTTGTCATTACAAAAAACGGCGAATTGTACACCGGCGATAATTATAATTTAATGGGTCCGGTTGATAAGGATACATTGAATATTTCGAGCTTTATTGATAATCACCGTTACGCTTTACCAAATGGCGCTTATACAATTGAAATTACATTGGCCGACAATAACGATCTTAGTCAGAAAAAATTTACTTACAAGGAAAACGTAACGATCAATTATGCTAAAAACGAAATTACATGTTCAACCATTCAGCCTCTGGAATCTTTTGCGAAAACTGTAAATCAAAGTTCTATTTCTAAAAGTGGCTACGATCTTATTCCGTACAACGTAAATTATTTCCCTAACAATTTAAATAAATTTGCTTTTTATTTCGAAGCTTATGGTACAGATACAATTTTAGGTAAAGGGCAAGGATTTGTTTATGCATATCATATCGAACGCAAAGAAGATATGTTTAGGCCGGAAGGAATGTCTGGTTACAAAAAACAAATGACCTCAAAAGTAAATCCATTATTAGCACAGATAGATATTTCGAAATTGGAGTCGGGTAATTATTATTTAGTGATAGAATTAAAAGATAAAAACAATAAAGTACAGCTCGAGAAAAAATGGTTTTTTCAAAGAAGCAGCAAGATCATAAAAGTATTAGAGAAAAAAGAAAAGCGTTCGGTGTATGAGTTCTTTGGAGAGTATAATAATGCAGATACTTTAAAAATGTTTGTGGAATGTTTGTGGCCGATCTCTACTTCAATGGAGCGCGATTATCAAATTAATCAAGCTGTGAAAAAAGATCCGGCCTTAATGAAAAATTATATTGTGAGCTTTTGGGAAGGTCGCTCGGGAGATTCATTAGATCCGCTTGCTTTATGGCTTGCGTACTATGACAAGGTGAAAATTGTGAACAAAACATTTAAATGCGGGAAGCAAAAAGGTTTTTACACTGATAGAGGCCGAATGTATTTACAATACGGTAAACCTGATCAACGTGTTATGCAGCCGAGCGAGCCTTATTCATATCCTTACGAGATCTGGCAATGGTACCGCGTGAACGATAAAGCAACAGGAATGTTTTATACTAATAAAAAAGCTGTTTTCGTAAATAAAAAAATTGCGGATGACTGTTATCAGGTTGTTCATTCTGACATCAAAGGCGAACTGTATAATGACAGATGGCGCTATGAAATTACTAAACGCGAAACTAACGCAAATCCTGATGCGACACAACCTGGCTCACAGCAGGGCAATCAAGCCAACGATTTCTTTAATAATCCCCATTAAATTGTATGTCACACAGCAAAGTTGCGGTAGTTATTTTAAATTATAATGGGAAATTGTTTTTGGAGAAATTCCTTCCATCGGTTACCAAATTTTCTAAAGATCACACTGTAGTTGTTGCTGACAATAATTCTTCCGACGATTCTATTTCTTTTTTGAGAGCAAATTATCCTTCAGTACAAATTGTTCAGAATCCAACCAACACAGGTTTCGCGCAAGGTTATAACGATGCGCTTAAACATGTTGATTCAGATTATTATGTTTTATTGAATTCGGATGTTGAGGTGACTGAAAATTGGATCGGAAATGTAATTTCATTGATGGATTCAGATCCAAACATCGCTGCTTGTCAGCCCAAAATTTTGGATCACAACAACAAAACAAAATTCGAATACGCCGGTGCATCGGGAGGCTTCATTGATAAATACGGTTATCCGTTTTGCAGGGGAAGAGTATTTAATAGTTTAGAGGACGATAAAGCGCAATACGATTCCAGTATAGAAATTTTTTGGGCAACGGGCGCTTGCATGTTCGTTCGTGCGAAAGCTTTTTGGGAAGTTGGCGGTTTTGATGGAGATTATTTCGCGCACATGGAAGAGAT
>JANYCL010000504.1 GCA_025360355.1 Sphingobacteriaceae bacterium | reverse complement strand
TTAACGACTGTTTCAGGATGCGGAATAAATACAGGTTCTCCTTATTCAACTTTAGTTTGGCGCGATACAAGCGGAACACCTTATGTGCCTTTGCTTGGTATTGATGTTTACAGTGGTTACGGAACAATTAATTGGTCGCAGGTTGCAGGAGCAGGTTATGTTTTTTGTTATTCAAAAACAACTGAAGGAATTGGTTACACCGATAGTAAATATTTAAGTTACCAAACTGGCGGCACTGCTGCAGGATTAAAAATGGGAGCTTATCATTTCGCGCGACCTGATCTTAATCCAACAAATGCAGGAGCAATTAATGAAGCAAATTATTTTTTAAGTGTTGCACAGCCTTATATTACCTCTTGTACTTTACCGCCGGCATTAGATCTTGAAGGTTCTTATTTACAAAGCAGTTTTACAAGCTCAGCATTAACAGCATGGGTGCAGAATTGGATGAACACCGTACAAACTGCAACCGGAATTAAACCTGTACTTTATATTGGCGCTTCAACTGCAGGATATTTGAACAGTTCATTAAATACATATACACTTTGGACAGATTATTTATGCGGAAATCCATATTGTGCACCAATTAATATGGGAGTTTGGACAACATGGGGATTCAATCAGTATTCATGGACAGCTACTGTTCCCGGAATTTCCGGAGGAATGGATGTAAATGTTTTTAATGGAAATATGTCTGCCTTCAATGCATTTATGGGATGTCCTTTGAATATTGCTCAACATGAATTAAATAATAATTTTATTATTTATCCGAATCCAACAACAAACAATTTTAATATTGAATATTCAGGATTGCATGGAGAAGCCATTGTGAATATGTATGATGTTAACGGGAAGCTTGTATTAAGTCAGGAAATGAATGGAAAAACGGTAATTAATACAAACTCTTTAAGTGATGGAATTTATAACGTGAACATTACAACACGAGAAGGTATTGTAAATAAAAAGTTGGTGATCGCCAGATGATCATTTATTTCTTGTTTGATCTTTTTCTTTAAAAAGTTTGTCCACCAAACTTTGAATTCTTGGTCCTATAATTAAAATAGCAGGAATTACTACTAAGTAAGCTATTCCCCATGACCGCAACCAAATGCTTAAGAATTTTTCGGTATAACCAACGTTAACGGAAATAAGGGTAAAAGAAATTATTCCTGTTGTAACAACACCCATAATTAACGCGAATGCAATTTTATTTTTCATTTTTCGACTTTTTGTTTGTGAAACAAAAAACCCCGAACATATTGTCCGGGGTTATGGTGGGGAGTACTGGGTTCGAACCAGTGACCCTCTGCTTGTAAGGCAGATGCTCTGAACCAGCTGAGCTAACCCCCCAAAAGAACTAATTAGGGGTGCAAATGTAATAGCTACAAGCTAATTATGCAAAATTTTTATTGTTTTCTTCAAATCACGCATTAGCACAGCGTTTTAAGCCACAATTACCCCCTAAAAGGGTGAGTGTTTTAATAGTAAAATCGCGTAATTTGCATATATGTTTCAAAGGTTGAAAAATTACTTATTCATTTTAGGCTCATTGCTGCTTGTAAATGCCAATGCCCAAGATCATGGTTTTTTTAACCAGGTTTGGCTCGAGCAAGGTTTATCACAAAGTAGTATAAGTTCTATTTTACAGGATAATAAAGGATTTATCTGGTTAGGAACACAGGATGGTTTAAACAGGTACGATGGCCGTATCATCGATCATTACAACTTTAAACCTTTTGATTCCAAAACCATTTCAGGTGATGATATTTATTCGTTTTGCAGTGATAATACAAATTTGTGGACGCTAAGCGCGGGTGGTTTAGATAAAATGGACCTTACTACATCAACCGTTACACATTTAAAAGAAGAATTAAAGAAGGATGAAAAAGCAACCATGCTTTACAAAATATGGTTCGTGAATAATAAACTGATCTTGTACACTGCAAAAGGACTCGCGCAAATCGATATTACAAGTAAGAATATTTTTTGTCTGCACCCACATGAATTTGATGAAAAAGAAAAAACAGAATTACGCACAGTTACCTATGCCGTATCTACTGATCAGCAAAATAATTTATACGCCGCAACTAATAAGGGTGTTTTTAATTTAGATAAGATCAGCAACAAATTTAAACCATTACTTGATCTTTATGAACTGACAAGAAGTGAGAATGGAACTTCAATTGAATGCAATACTGTTCTATGTAAAAATAATTTCGTTTATTTTTCTGTCGGTAATTCGTTTTACAGCTACAATACCAAAACTAAAGATCTTAAAACCGTTTCTCTAGGTAAAACGCAAACCGCTACCATTGCACATTCTTTAATTGACAATCAAAATAATATTTGGCTCGGAACAAATTCAGGCTTATAC
>JANYCL010000464.1 GCA_025360355.1 Sphingobacteriaceae bacterium | reverse complement strand
GCCATTCATATTGCAAAAGCAATTGGTTGTGAAATTTACGCAACAGTTAGTTCAGATGATAAAAGAGCATACGTTCAGAAATTAGGTGTGAAAGCAGCAAATATCCTGAACTCACGTACGCTAGATTTCTCTGATGAATTAATGGCGAAAACAAAAGGTAAAGGTGTTGATGTTGTTTTAAATTCCCTTTCAGGTGAAGCAATTCACAAGAGCGTAAAATGTTTATCAGCATACGGACGGTTTGTTGAAATTGGAAAAACTGATATTTACCGTAACAGTAAATTAGGTTTGCAACCTTTCGGAAATAACTTAACTTATTTTGGTGTTGATGTTGACCGTTTATTCAAACAAAAAGAAATATTCGGAGGAAAATTATTCCAGGAATCAATTGATTATTTTGTCGCGAAAAAATTCCCGCCGCATCCTGTAAAAGTATTCCCTGTTTCTAAAACAGCAGATGCTTTCCAGTTCATGGCAGGTGCACGTCATATTGGTAAGATCATCGTTTCCATGGAAGGAAAAGTAAATGTTGCTCCACCAAGAAATATCGAATTCAAAGCCGACGGTACTTATTTAATTACCGGTGGTGCTTCAGGATTCGGATTAGCAGTCGCCAATTGGATGACAACCAAAGGCGCTAAGAATTTAGTGCTGATGAGCAGAAGTGGTCCGAAAACAGATGAAGAAAAAGCAGTAGTTAAAAAACTGAAAGCAAAAGGTATCAACGTAATGATAGCTAAAGCTGACGTTTCTAATAAAGCAGATGTTGAAAGAGTTTTCAAAGACATCAAAAAATCGATGCCTCCTTTAAAAGGAATTCAACATGCTGCAATGGTTCTCGATGACGGAAGTATTCCTGAAATTGATTACAAACGTTATATGAGTGTATTTATTCCAAAAGCTGTTGGTTGCTGGTTATTACATGAAGCAACTAAGAAAATGGATCTTGAACATTTTGTTTCTTACTCTTCCATTTCTGCAGTGTATGGAAATCCCGGACAAGTAAGTTATGTCGGAGCAAATAGTTTCTTAGATAATTTCTCAGGATACAGAAGAAGTTTAGGTTTACCTGCAATGACAATTAACTGGGGAGTAATTTCTGAAGTTGGATTTGTTGCGCGCAGCGGAAATGTTGGAGGTTTACTTTACAAACAAGGCTGGAAAGCTTTCACGTTACAACAAGCATTAGGCGTGTTAGAACAAATGTTATTGAACAATCCGATTCAGCGCGTAGCAACTGATTCTGATTGGGAAATGATCGGAAGTTTCTTCCCTCATTCTGCAAACTCAAGTCGTTTCTCTCACTTAATAAAAGAAAAACAATTGAATGCAGGTTCAGCAGGCGGTGCAGGAAATGGTGCTTTAAAAGCAACAATTCTAGAAGCGAAACCGGAAGAGCAAAAAGAAATATTATTAACGCAATTAAAAGATACTATCGCCCGCGTATTAGGTACAACAGGCGATAAGGTTGATACTTCAGAACCTGTTACTAAATATGGTTTGGATTCGTTAATGGCAAATCAGATCCGTAACTGGATCCAAAGTAGTTTATCAGTTGATTATTCGATGATGAGGATCATGCGCGGACCAACCATGGATGAAATGGCAGTTCAGATCATTGATGAATTAACAGGACAATCAAACGCAAGTGCAAGTTCAGGCGGTGAAAAATCTGAATTAGACAAATGGATCATCAGAACTAAAAAAGTTGAGAATCCATCTCTCCGTTTATTCTGTTTACCATATTTCGCAGGCGGAGCATCCATCTTCAACAGCTGGCATGAATTTTTACCGGATGATATTGAAGTGTGTGCAGTTCAATTACCGGGACGTGAAGAACGCGGTGACGAAAAACCATTTGACAACATCAAAGATCTGGTAAAGAAATTTACTGAAGTAACAGAACCTTTATTAACGACTCCAATCGCATTCTACAGTCATAGTTCTGGTGCAGGTATCGCTCTTGAAATATCGCGTTACTTAAGAAAAGAAAAAGATGTTAATCCTGTCCGCTTTATTGTTGGTGGATGGAGAGCACCGCATTTGGTGAGTCCGTTTAAATTCTTAGATGCAATTAAAGATGATGAAGTATATAAGGAAAAAAATATTCCGAATATCAAAAATCACTTACGTTCATTAGAAATTCCGGATTCGGTTATTGACAATGAACAAGTGTTCAATGAAATGCTTCCTTCTTTACGCGCTGATATTTTATTAGGTAAGAATTATACTTACAAAGATGCTGAGCCTTTAAATTGTCCGCTTACTGCTGTAGCAGGAACAGAAGATACTGTTTTCACTGTTGAGCAATTGAAAGGTTGGGACAAACATACTTCAGGTGAATTCACATTCAAAACTGTTACCGGCGGTCACTTATTCTGCAGAGATAATAAAGAAGAACTTCTTAAGATCTTAACAGAAGAATTAGCTGAGACTGTTTCAGGATAAAATAAATTAATAACCACGACCAAGGTCATTGCAATTTTCCCAACAATTGCCACGACCTTTAGGTCGTGGTTTAATAAACAACTTCATATGGGCTTTAGCCCAAAATTTACGAATGCCATATACGAAAGTATTAATACATTTTATCTGGTCGACTAAAAACCGTGAACATTTAATCAGTAACGAATTAAAACCACTACTTCTTCAGCACATAAAAGAAAATAGTATAAAAAAAGGAATTTTTATTGATACTCTAAATTGTGTTTCTGATCACATTCACTTATTGGTTTCTCTGGGTACTGAACAAACTATTGCAAAGACAGCAATGCTTATTAAAGGAGAATCTTCTTTTTGGGTTAATAAACAACAAATTCTTAAACACAAATTCGAGTGGCAAGATGAATATATTGCTTTATCAGTAAATTATTCTGCAATTGACATAGTAAGAGCGTATATTTCAAATCAGAAGGAACATCATAAAAAAACAACATTCTCAATGGAATATGAGGAGTTTCTCAAAGAGAATGATCTCCATACTATTTTGGCTAAAGCCAATTCGGAATCTGTTAATCGATCCACGACCTAAAGGTCGTGGCAATTATTTCCTGAATGGTTAACAAAATAATGAAAATGGAAAAGAAAACAATAAATAATACTTGCCACGACCTTTAGGTCGTGGTTTGTATAAAAAAACCA
>JANYCL010000456.1 GCA_025360355.1 Sphingobacteriaceae bacterium | reverse complement strand
AAATAAAGTAAGAATGGCACGCATACCGTAAAAGTTGAAGCGTTCCCACATTTCAGTTCCGAATAATACCCAGAGTCCTTTTGGGTGACTTGTTTGACTTGCTGTTTGGTTCATAGATTAGATTTAATGAAGGGCTAAAATAGGTTTTTTATTTAAAGTTACCAAGCGAAGAATGGGGGATTTGAGAGTTATGAATTAGGATCTATGAGTTATGAATTAATAAGTTGAAGAAACAAATCATAATTCATCATTTATAATTCATAATTATTGTAAGGACAAACGGCTAAAAGATAAACTACAACTTGATCTTATCAACGTTCATTACCATTGCTTCACCGCTGGTAACAACTAGTCCGGTAGCTTTATCTTTGATCAGTGTTTCAATTATTGCACGGTTCTTGTCGCCAATAACATCTTTCACTGTAAATACAGCTTCATAATCCACGTCAACATACATTGGTTTTAAAAAACCTAATGATTGTTTTAAATAGATCGTTCCTTCACCGGGAAATAAAGTGCCAAACACTTTACTGAATATGGAAGCGCCAAGCATACCATGCATGATCGGTTTTTTAAACATTGTTTTGGCAGCAAAAGCAGCATCTGTATGAACAGGATTTTTATCGCCGGTTACTTCTGCAAATCGATTCACATCTTCTTGCGAAAATCTAAAAGGATGTACGTAAATTTCGTTTACTTTGATCATAATCTCTTAAAGGTTTGTATGTTAAGGAGTTCAAAGATAAAACATTTATTTTAATCGACAAACGAGCATTTATTATCGATTATTTAACAAAAATTTGATATAAAAAACTTGACATATATAGGTAAAATGTACGATATTTGCATAAAATTTGAAAATAACGCTGTAACTAGCTGGAAATCAAATAGAAATATAGTAATTAATTGTATAACACGAGCTTAACTAAAATTTAACATGAAAACTAACAATCCATTTATCGACAGTTTGATCGAAACACAAACAACAGTGATGAACAACTGGGTGGACACAACCAAGAAATTACAAACTGCTGCTACCAATGGCAATATTGCTGATGAAGGTCAGAATATTTACAAAGAATGGTTCGAAAAACAATCCAACCTTTTAAGTGGTATGTCGGCCGGAACTGCAAATGCTTTTGCTGCAAACGAAAATAAACCTGAAGAGTTTTTCAAAAATTGGTATAACCAACAATTGAATTCGGTAAAACAAATGACTGATTTTAATCAAAGTATTTATAGCAGTTTTTCAAATTACGGTAAACCTGCAAATGATTACATGACCAATTTTGCAAACATGAACAGCACATGGACTAACATGTACAATAGCTGGATCAATACTTTAAATACATCTTATGATAATTTTTCTAAAAACTTAAATACACCTTTTAATAAAGATGTTTTTAAGAATATGTTCGAAAGCAGTCAGGTTTACATCAAAGCGCAGGAAGCTTTTCAACCAATGATGAATGCTATTAAGAGTAATGATTTTAGTCCTGAAACATGGAAAAACATTTATACTGTTGATAGCTACAAAAAACTGACTGAGCAATTGTTCGGTAATGCTTTTAATGGCGGTAACATGAAAGAAATTTATGATAACCTTAATTCTCAGGTTCATAATTTTTTCACTAACCAAAATAACTTAAGCAAAGAATATTACACGCAAATTCAGGGTATGAAAACTGAATTCCCTAATATGTTCAGTGGTAATTTCGAAAAAGTAAAAGAATTATACAGTCAGGTTAACAACGTGTTTGGTAAAACTTTTGAGCCGATCATGAAATTAGCTAATCCAAGCAAAGAAAAAGAAAGCGTTGAAGCTGCAATTACTTTAATGGATAAAATTGCTGAATACAGCATTAAACAAAACGAATTACAATACAGCTTATATTCTACAACTCAAAAATCATTAGAAGAAGTTGCTAAAAAATACGCTGATAAATTTAAAGACGCGAAAGCGGGAGAAGTTCCAAATCCACAGGATGTATATAACGAGTGGGTTAAAGTTAACGAAGGTTTGTTAGCTGAATTATTAGCTACTGAAGAATTTTCTAAAATGAAATCGGAAACGGTTAATTTAGGAATGGATGTTAAAAAACAATTTGAATCTCAATTCGAAAACGTATTTGGAAATTACCCTGTAGTTTTCCGTTCTGAAATTGAAGAATTATATAAAACCATTTACGATTTAAAGAAAACTGTAAAAGATCTACAGAACAAGTTAGCTTTAAACGGAACAGCGGTTGAAGGTGAAGATGAAAGATCTTCAAAAGGTAAGAAGAAGTAGTAGTTAGTTACTGCTTACTGAGTAGAGGCTGTCCCTTTTGTGTTTGTGGGACAGCCTTTTTTATTTTACCTTGTACCAATGTTTAAAAAAGGATCTCTTCATAAGAACATATTCTGCGCCTTTTTCTTTTCAATCGTTTTCATTTTTTTTTATTTCCGTCCCTTAAATTCAGAGTGGTTCAGGATCATTACTGCCGATGGTTTGGGTTATTATTCGTATTTACCTGCAAAATTCATTTATCACGACGAGAATCTGGATTTTAAATGGTTTAATGATGTTTACAATGAATATTACAAATACAATTCGTTTGAAACTCCGGTGGAGAATTTCACTGCTGATTTTAATGGAAAACAAATAAATAAATATTATCCGGGCATGTCTTTTTTATGGATGCCATTTTTTTTAGT
>JANYCL010000430.1 GCA_025360355.1 Sphingobacteriaceae bacterium | reverse complement strand
AATGTAAAAATAGAACATTTAGATAGTAACGTTAACAGCCGTGTAAGCGAATATGCACCTTTTGAAATTGATACTGTTTTATTTTTCTCATCACTCCGTTACACCGGAAAAGGAAAACGCGATGTGAATAACATTGCTTTCAATAAATTATACACATCCAAAAAAACAAATGAAGTTTGGCAAAAAGCCAGAGCGCTTGATAGTTTATTTAACGCAAGTAATATTCATAATGCGAATACAAGTTTTAATGATGACTTCACAAAAATATTTGTATCACGCTGTAATGCTTTAACCACTGTTGATTATCAATGTCAGATCTACTTTTCGCAATTCATTGATGGGAAATGGACCATTTTAAAACCGTTGCCTCCTCCTATTAATATTTATCAATCAAATAATACCCAGCCCAACGTAAGTAAATTAAATGGTAAAGATGTTTTATTTTTTAGCAGTAACCGAAAAGGAGGTTTGGGAGGTTTTGATATTTGGTATAGCACTTTTGATAACGATCTGAATTTCGCGGCACCTGTTAACGCAGGTAAAAAAATAAATTCGGCTGAAGATGAAATTACACCGTGGTTTGTAAAAGAAAGTAACATCTTACATTTCAGCAGCACCTGGCAAAAAGGCATGGGCGGTTTCGATATTTTTAAAAGTGAATTTAAAGATGGCGCATTTACAGAACCTGAAAATGAAGGTTATCCGATCAACAGCAGTTACAATGATATTTATTATAGTGTGAATGCGAAAAAAAATAAAGCTTACATTTCTTCTAACCGAATTGGTTCTTATTTTGAAGAAAAACAAAGTTGCTGCAACGATATTTATTGTTTCGCTATTGAACCGCCAAAAATTGATGAACCGCCAAAACCAGTTGATACCGTAAAAGTAATTATGGATCAGTTGAAAATATTATGTCCGCTTACTTTGTATTTCCATAATGATGAGCCCGATAAAAAAACTTTGGCGATCACAACAACAAAAAATTATAAAAAAACGTATGAAGATTATATTGCTTTAAAACCAAAATATTATCAGGAATATCCTTCTGGATTAGAAGATGCAGAAAAAACACAAGCTGAAGACCGTCTTACTAATTTTTTTGAAGACAGCGTGGATGCGGGAATGCAAGACTTAGATAAATTCGCGCGTTTAATGGAAGATGTTTTAGCACGCGGCGAAAAAGTAAAAATTACTATGAAAGGATATTGCAGTCCGCTGGCGAGTACAGATTACAATGTTAATTTAGCGAAACGCCGCATCAGCAGTTTGCGAAATTATTTTTATGAGTATAAAGAAGGAATGTTTAAAAAATACATTAATACGGAAGACTCTACAAAAAATTATTTATTGTTAACCGATGTTCAAATTGGGGAGTTACCTAAGAGTTCGGTAAGTGATGATGTGAAAGATGTCAAGAATTCGGTTTATAGTCCTTACGCTGCGCGTGAACGGAAGATCCAGATCATTGCGGTAAGCAGTTTTGCGGATATTAAATGAATTTTTTTACCAGTTAACTTAATAAACCCACCACTTATAAAGTGAAAAGTGTTAGGTAAACATTTTGCAAAATTTTTCAGGTTATACTTCGTACTATTACTATACCAATTAAAAATTACTCGCATGAAAAAACTTTTACTCTCAGGAATTATCATTTTTGCAGCTATTAATGTATTTCCACAAGCCGGAAAATTAAGTAAACCGAGCGGTTTTATAAAAACTGAATATCGGAAAATTAATTATGATGATCCGAAACCGCAGAGCGCAGCGACATTTCCAGGGATCACAAAACCAATTAAACATGTTACTAAAATCGGTGCTAACAAAACATCAACAACAATACCTTCTAATATTTTTACAGGTTCAATGAACGTGTTTGGATATTTAATTTCCCAATCAAGACCATTACAATACCAAAAAGGAATAAACGCAGTTTCTTTTATTGCGCGGAAGAATGGAACGTACACTGCATCTTCCAATAGTAATTCAGGTACAATTATTGGATTGTGGTCAACTAATTTAGGTACAACCTGGGATGAAACTTGTATATGGACAAACAGTACAAATTTAGCGCGATATCCCAATGGCGGAATTTATAATCCATCAGGTAATACAAATCCGGTTAATGCATATTTTGTCGCTTCAGGACCGATCATTACAACTGCATGGGCCGGAAATTGGTATGCAAGCAAACAAATTACTTCACCGGGAAATACAACTCCGGGTATTGATCAACAAGCACATTTAGATGCATCACCAACAATAAAAAAACATGCAATGGCACGTTATGCTTTTACAACAATTGAAGGTGGAATTACAAGATCCATGGCAACAGTTGTAAATGATATTACAAGCACAAACGTCGGACCAAATGGTTATGGTTTACGCGGTGCTGCAATGGTAAAAGGAATTTTTACTGCAGGAGCTTTTGTTTGGAGTGTGGATTCTTTTTGTCCTCCCGTAAATACAAATAGTGCAGGAACAAAACTTTTGCACGATGTTCCGATTCAGGCGTGGGATGATGCAGGCGTAAATGGTTATGTTGTTATGTTCGGCTCGCGCG
>JANYCL010000425.1 GCA_025360355.1 Sphingobacteriaceae bacterium | reverse complement strand
TCCATTTTACGAACAGCATTTCCACGCAACTATGTTTTTGGGGCATCACCTCAGCGTGGCGAGTATTTGGATTTTTCCTTTTTTTGCTTCGCTCGAACTTTTACGACCGCGGGTAAAGCGTGCTGAGCTCTCGATTCCGCGATGGCTTTTGATTTCCTGTGCGACCTTGGGTTTAGCGACCTTGTTTTTTACCTATTCCCGAATGGTTTGGATTGCCCTTCCGATCGGTATTTGTATTTTTTCGATATGTACGCCCTCGATTACCAATAAAACAGCAATTAAAACAAGGAATGAAAGGGCTAAAATTTTAAAAGTAGGATGTTTGTGAATGAAAACTGAAATTTTAGGAGCAAAATAAAACATAATGATCATGCTGATTATAACGGCTGTCATCATAATAAAAAAATTATTGGCCATTCCAATTGCAGTCACGATCCCATCAATACTAAAAACCATGTCAATTAAAATAATTTGAATGATAATGGATTTGAAAGTTGCCGGTTTTTTATTTTCGCTTTTTAATTTTTCATCAGGGTCTTCTCCTTCTAATTTATTATGTATCTCTAAAGTTGAATTTACCAATAGAAAAAGACCTCCCGCCAACATGATCAGATCTTTTAATTCTACCGCATGATCAAAAATGGTGAATAAAATATGTTCACCTTTAATTAAATATCCCAATAGGAATAGGAACAATAAGCGCATAACTATACCAACCAGCATCCATATCAAACTTGCTTTTTTAGTTTGACTTCTATCTAAACGACTTAGAACAATTGAAACAAAAATTACGTTATCAATACCTAATAGGATTTCCATTAAGGTGAGAGGGATAAGGCTCAAAAGAGCCTCAGAAGAAAATAAATTTTCCATTTTAAATAAATTACGGAGGTTAAACTAATAAAAAAAGCCGCTTAAAAAAACGGCTCTTTATATCTTTTTATGGTTTAATTAAAACTTTACACTCAAACCGCCTGTTGCATAAGAAATCCCATATCCAAGCTCTGCAAACAAACCGAAGTTGTGTACAAAATACCAGCGGGCTCCTGCAAAAACAGAATATACCGGCCAAACAGAACTTTGTTTGTAAGAGTAAGGATCGTTATTGCCCGGATCGTTTGTTGAATAACTATAGGTTTGGAATCTTAGTCCAATTAGAACACCGGCATAAACCTCAGCATTTTTACTATTTAAAACATCCCAATGATAAGCTGCTCTAGCCGCAACCATATAATAATTCCAGCTGTGATTATAGTAATATGTGTTATAATTATTATACCAATAATCGTAATTATAATTGTAATAAGCATGTTGAAACCCGAAATAAGCACCAACGCCTAAAAATCCGGGACCAAGTTTTTTTGGCCATGGCTGCTCGTAAGTTAAACTAAATGCAGGAGTTGTTCCTGATGAGTATCCTGCGGAACGCAAAAAAGTATAGTAACTTCTGCCGAATCCCACACCGAGATTTATGATGTGAGTGTTCTCATCAAAACATTTTTCACCGCCATCGTTACCTTTTTCCGACAACCAATAAGATCTGTTTTTCGTTTTCGGTTCATTTCCTATTGAGGAAAAAGCTGAGTAACTAATGATCATCAGAGCCGTTATGCTAAAAAGTATATTTTTTTTCATGTTGTAAAGATATTAAATGGTTTGTGTTTTTGTGTTATACGTTTCACATAAATTCAGGTTCTGCAATATTAGTTTTTTTATCGTTTTTCTGAACAAATTTTTGAGATTATTTATCCTTAAAAAACAAGAAAATGTTATTAACATTTGTTAGTAAAAAACACTCGTAAAAACACCCTAAAAACCAAGTGAAATCGATACATTTAAAGATTAATTAGAAACTAAAAAAAGAGAGCGATTTATGGCAGAGAACACAGCAACAGATAAAACAAATTACGGCGCGGATAACATCCAGGTTTTAGAAGGATTAGAAGCAGTAAGAAAACGTCCCGCCATGTATATTGGTGATATTGGAGTAAAAGGTTTACATCATCTCGTATATGAGGTTATCGATAACTCCATTGATGAGGCACTTGCCGGTCATTGTAAAAATATTTTTGTTTCCATTAATGAAGATAATTCCATTACCGTAAAAGATGATGGTCGTGGTATTCCTACAGGCATTCACCCTAAAATGGGTGTAAGTGCTTTGGAGGTGGTTATGACCGTGCTACATGCGGGTGGTAAATTCGATAAGGATACTTACAAGGTTTCGGGTGGCTTACATGGCGTTGGTGTATC
Organism: Sphingobacteriaceae bacterium; assembly: GCA_025360355.1. Lineage (GTDB taxonomy): Bacteria > Bacteroidota > Bacteroidia > B-17B0 > Aurantibacillaceae > JAHEYG01. Next base: position 10,340 of record JANYCL010000425.1, on the reverse strand, counting down.
TTGTGTTAACGCTTTATCCATCCATATGAAAACTGAGGTTCACCGTGATGGAAAGATCACAGTACAGGAATTTAGCTGTGGAAAACCGCTTTATCCTGCCAAAGAGGTAGGTGACACCACTTACAGGGGCACTATTCAAACGTTTAAGCCCGATCTAAGCATATTTATCGTGGGCGAGTATAATTACACTACCCTAGCCAACCGAATGCGCGAATTATCGTTTCTAAATAAGGGAATTAGTCTTTCCTTGGATGATAAACGCCAATTGGATGAAAATGGAAAGCCTGTGGGCGAAACTTTTTTAAGCGAAGGCGGTTTACGTGAGTTTGTGAGTTACTTAGATGGCGGTAAAGAAAAACTGATCGATGAAGTTATTTACATGGAAGGCGAAAAAGGCGGTATCCCTGTTGAAGTAGCCATGATCTATAACAATTCCTATTCTGAAAACTTACAGAGCTACGTAAACAATATTAATACTCACGAAGGCGGAACTCACTTAGCAGGTTTCCGCAGAGGTCTAACTCGTACTTTAAAAAGTTACGCAGATAAATCAGGCCAGCTTTCGAAATTAAAAATTGAAATTGCAGGTGATGATTTCCGTGAAGGATTAACAGCAGTAATTTCCGTGAAAGTTCAGGAGCCACAATTTGAAGGACAAACCAAAACCAAATTAGGGAATAATGAAGCAATAGGCGCCGTTGATCAAGCTATCAGCGAAGCGTTAAATAATTATTTGGAAGAACATCCGAAGCAAGCGCGCATGATCGTGGATAAAGTTATTTTAGCTGCAACTGCTCGTCACGCCGCGCGTAAAGCCCGCGAATTGGTGCAACGTAAAAACGTTATGACCGGCTCCGGTTTACCGGGAAAATTAGCTGATTGCGCAAGCGGTGATCCTTCATTATCAGAATTATTTTTAGTTGAGGGTGATTCAGCGGGAGGAACTGCGAAGCAGGGACGTAACCGCGAATTCATGGCAATATTACCTTTACGCGGTAAAATTTTAAATGTTGAGAAAGCTTTAGAATATAAAATTTACGAGAACGAAGAGATCAAAAATATTTTTACAGCATTAGGCGTTTTCCGCGGAACTGCGGAAGACGACAGAGCTTTAAATTTAGTTAAACTCCGTTATCATAAAATAATTATCATGTGTGATGCCGATGTGGATGGCTCGCATATTACAACTTTAATTTTAACGTTCTTCTTCCGTCACATGAAAGAATTAATTGAACGCGGACATGTTTACATTGCCACGCCTCCACTCTATCAGGTGAAAAAAGGTAAAGACATGCGTTATTGCTGGAACGAAGAACAACGTGATATCGCTATAAAAATATTTGGAGGCGAAAAACCTGAGAATGTGAATGTACAACGTTACAAAGGTTTAGGTGAAATGAATGCTGAACAATTATGGGAAACAACTTTAAATCCGCAAACAAGAACTTTACGTCAGATCTCTGTTGATAATGCAGCCGAAGCTGACCGTGTATTTTCAATGTTGATGGGAGATGAAGTTCCTCCAAGAAGAGAATTCATTGAGAAAAATGCGAAGTATGCGAAAGTTGATGCTTAATGCCTTCGACTCAGGCACCAAATTTATATAATAAAAAAAGGAACGGTTTTCGTTCCTTTTTTGTTTCAACCTCTGGCTTTATCCAATAGATCATTTAACTGTTTTACTTCGGCAACCGATAAATTTTTGAAGGTGGTTTTAAATTCATCATCAATATAATCTAAGGTTTTTAAAAGTTCGAGTCCTTTTTCGGTGATCAATAAATCTACATTTCTTCTGTCGTTCGGACATTCATGACGCTCTAAAAATTCTTTTGCTTTTAGTTTATCTACAATACGTGAAGCATCGCTCATGCGGTCGAGCATTCGGTCTTTAATTAATTTTAAATTACAAGGACTTGGATATTGTCCGCGTAAAATGCGTAATACATTAAATTGTTGGGGAGTTATGTCTTCATTTTTAAATTTCGAATGGTTAACATAACTTACCAGATTATAAGAATACGTAATATTTATCGCGAGTTTATGATATTCGCTCTTGAATTTTTTTTGTTGAATTTCGTCTTCTAACTTCATTATTGTAAAAATAAAAAAAATCCTGACACTTTCAACAAAACTCATGTCAGGATCTTTTTAATTAAGCTTTTGTTAATTCAAGCGTACAATCGATCTTCACATCTTCACTCACTACTACTCCACCCGCTTCCAAAACAGCATTCCATTTTAAACCGAAATCTGTACGGTTAATTTTACCGGTTACTTTAAAAGCATATTTTGTATTTTCCCAAGGATCTTTTACAGTTTTTGATGCACCAACAGCAAGTAATTTTACTTTTTTAGTAACACCATGCATTGTAAGATCGCCCTCCAGATCATAAGTACCTTTTACTTTTCCTGCTTTCATTGAACTTGCTTTAAAGACCATTTTCGGGAATTTTTCAACATCAAAAAAATCGGCGCTCTTTAAATGTCCATCGCGCTTTTCATCATCTGTGTTAATTGAATTTACGTCAACTGAGAATTCGATCTTCGCATCAGTAAAATCTGTTTCGGTTTTGGAAGCAACGGAACCTTCGTACACTTTAAATTTTCCTTCCGTTTCGCTAACCATTAAATGGGTTACAGAGAATCCCATTTTGCTGTGTGATGCATCCACTTTCCAATTTGTTTGTGCCGTGGTGCTTAAAGCCATAACTGTTAAAGCTGCGGCTGCTGTTTTTTGAATTGTTTTCATATATTTTGTGGGTTTAAGTTTACACCACAAATATATATGTTATAACATTGATTGTTTTAACAATTAATGTTAAATTTTTATTTCCATGTATTTAACTTTCTCTAAATCAATTAAATGAAATTTGTCTATTCGAACCCTTTTTAGTCGTTCAACCCGGAAACCAAGAGTTTTACACATCCTTCTTATCTGTTTATTTTTGCCTTCCGTTAAAATTATTCTAAACGCTTTTTCTCCTTCTTTTTTTATAGAACATGGTTGCGTTACGCAAATTCCGATATCAAAACCTTTACCCATTTTTTCAATAAAAACTTCTGTAATTTCTTTATCTACTTCAACAATATATTCCTTTTCTTTTTTCCGCTCCGGTCTCGTTATGCTATTCACCCACTTCCCATTATTCGAAATTAATAACAAACCTTCCGACGCTTTATCTAATCTTCCCGCCACAATAAATTCATCATTAAAAGGAAAAACGGTACTTAAATTATCTTTAATATTTTGATTAAAAGTGCTCTCCACTCCTCTTGGTTTATGTAAGGCATAATATTTATACTCACTGGCTTTTTTCAGAATCTCATTCTCAAATTTGAGTTCATCCCCATCATTCAACACTTCGTTTTCGCTAATTTTTTTTCCATTAACGGTTAATTTACCTGATGAAATTAAAGCCCCGGCTGTTTTATTTGTGTAATTTAACCGATGAATTAAGTAGTATTTTATCTTCAATCTAAAACTCACGCATCTAAATTACATAAATTGCCGTCATGCAGCCCATCATTGAAATAAGTAACATATCTAAAGTATATACAATAGGAACCGAAACTATTTATGCTTTGCAAAAAGTAGATCTAAATATTTTTAAAAATGAATACGTTGCTTTGATGGGACCATCAGGAAGCGGTAAATCTACTTTAATGAATATTCTGGGTTGTTTGGATACACCAACAAACGGAGATTATACTTTGAATAATAATGCTGTTGCTAAAATGACCGACAACGAATTAGCCGAAGTCCGTAATAAAGAAATTGGTTTCGTGTTTCAAACATTTAATTTACTCCCGCGTAATTCTACTCTCGAAAACGTGGCTTTACCTTTAGTTTACGCAGGCATGCCTAAAGCCGAACGCGAAGCACGCGCCAAAGAAGTTTTAGAACAAGTTGGTTTAGGGAATCGGATGATGCATAAACCAAATGAATTATCAGGCGGACAACGTCAGCGTGTTGCAATTGCGCGCGCCTTAGTAAATAAACCCGCAATTATTTTAGCCGATGAGCCGACCGGAAATTTAGATAGTAAAACTTCAGTCGAAATTATGGGTCTCCTCGAGGAAATCCACAAAAATGGAAACACAATTGTTTTAGTTACCCACGAAGAAGATATTGCTTTGCACGCTCACCGAATTGTGAGGTTAAAAGATGGTTTAGTTGAGAGTGATAAACCCAATAACTCCATCATCACCTACAAATCGCGCATGGAAACTATGGGTTGATGAAGTAGAAATCCTTTCGCATTGCAATTCATTATTCCAAAAAAGTACAGTTATAAAAACATTTACGCAATACAAAAACCATGAAGTGTAATTCGTGAGAATTTCTACTTCATGGTTTTTTTAGTACCTTCGTCTCGTAATGCCCATAAAACAAATTCTTATATTTTTACTCATCTGCAATTTTTCGATCGCACAACGTGTGAAAGATACTTGTATGAATATTCCTATAGCACCATTTCATTTTTCAGGACAAACTCCGCTTGGCGACATGAAAAACCGTTTTGGTGACAACCTTGATGTAGGTGCAGGTTTTTTATATAAGTTCCGTAAATCATGGACGCTTGGTGTTGAAGGAAGTTATTTTTTTGGTAGAAACGTGAAAGATGATGTAACCAAACAAATGAAAAACAGCGAAGGTTTTATTGTAGATAATGAAGGTTTTCCTGCAGATCTGCGCATAACCGAAAGAGGTTTTACAACTTATCTTTTAGCAGGAAGAGTTTTTCCGAAACTCGGACATAATCCTAATTCCGGCTTGATGATAAATTTGGGTTTTGGTTATATGCAACATAAAATAAAATTGTACGATGCCAATAAAAAAATTGCCGCGGTTAAAGGCGACCTCGCAAAAGGTTATGATCGTTTAAGCGGCGGATTTGCGATGGAACAATTTATTGGTTATTTATTTTTAAGCAATAACCGTTTAGTAAACATGATCGCAGGTTTCGAATTTCATGAAGGCTTTACAAAAAGTTACCGTGGTTTTAATTACGATACAGGCTTATCCGACACAAAAGGACGAACCGATATTTTGATCGGTTTTAGGATCGCATGGGTGTTGCCGCTTTATAAACGCACACAGGATTTCTATTATAATTAAACTATGCTTTTTTATAATTTAGGAGTTTACGCTTACACTTTCGCTATTTATTTAGCATCGGCTTTTAAACCAAAAGCAAAGTTGTGGGTGGCAGGCCGCAAAAACTGGCGACAAAAATACAGTCAGCAATTAAAGCAAATTTCAGGAAAAAAAATATGGGTGCATTGCGCTTCTATGGGCGAATTTGAACAAGGGCGTCCCCTAATGGAATTCATAAAAAAAAATCATCCGGAGTATAAAATTATTCTGACTTTTTTTTCGCCGAGCGGTTATGAGTTTTGTAAAGATTATGAAAACGCGGATGCGGTTTTTTATTTACCGTACGATTCAAGATCAAACGCTAAATATTTTTTAGAAATTGTGGGTCCTGAAAAAGTATTTTTTATTAAATATGAATTTTGGGTCAATTATTTAATTCAGCTCAAAGAAAAAAACATTGAAACATATTTGATCTCTGCGGTATTTAAAGATCATCATCCGTTCTTCAAATGGTATGGCAAAATATTTATTAGATCATTATCCGCTTTTAAAATATTATTTGTTCAGGATAAAAACTCACAGCAACTTTTAAGGTCCGTCAATATTACCAATGTGGAAATTTGCGGCGATACACGTTTTGACCGGGTATTAGAAATAAAAAATAAGTTTATGCCGATTTCTGAAATTGAAAAATTTAAAGGAAATAATAAATTAATTGTAGCCGGAAGCACGTGGCCCGGTGATGAAGATCTAATTTTAGAAAGTTTTACAAAATTAAATTTACCCAATGTAAAACTGGTAATTGTACCGCATAATATTGATGATAATCTATTAGCAGATACCATTTCTAAAATTGAAAAACATAATTTAATTTTTTCCGTTTTTACCCGGACTATCGATCCTAATTCTCAAGTTTTAGTTTTAAATACGATGGGATCATTATCTAAAACTTATCATTACGCGTCGGTATCTTATATTGGCGGCGGGTTCGACAGTGGCTTGCACAATTGTTTAGAAGCTGCGGTTTATGGAATTCCGGTTACATTTTATGGAAATGATTTTTCAAAATATAATGAAGCTGTTGATCTTATCAATTTGAAAGCAGCAATGAATGTTAATACAAGTCCCGAATTAATTAAAGTCTGGAATAATTTTTTAACAGACGAAAAATTAAGCACAGAAATTTCAGAAACATTAAGCTCTTATTTCGAAAACAATTCAAACATTACCGAAAAAATTCTAAAAGACATAGCGTTTTAGTTTCTTTATTCGTGCTAAATCTCGAGCAGAAATTCTTTGTTTCCCGGTATCCAAATAAAATTTTTACAATCCCCATTAGAAATCAGAGTCGGCCGGTATTGCAAACTAAATTTAAACACCTTTTTACAACACTGAAAATCAGCGAGTTAAATACCAATTCTCTTGGTTCCAAATTTGATTAATTCGTATAATTTTACTTACTTGCATTGGATTTTTTAAGAACCAATTAAGTTATTTTATCAATGAATTTTAAAAAGCATATGTTTAAATCAAAATTACTCGCTTTATGCGTAGCCTCAATGGTTATCGCAACATCTTGCGGTGGTGACAAGCACAAAGAAGATGAAACTAATAATGATAATGTTGTTGACACAGACACTGCAAAAACAGCGGTACTTAACGTTGGCGGCGAATTATTTAGTGTTCCTTCGCCAATACAAACCGCAATGCTTATTCAGAAATCTGGAGTAGCTTATGATAAATCGATATTGAACATATCTAATAAAGCCAACGCTTATACAAACGATTTTCTTCGTTCTTTAAATCTTGGCATCTATGGTGCTGATCTGGGTTACGTAAGTATGTATAATCAAACACAAGATGCTATTGGTTATTTAGCAGCCGTAAAACAGTTAGCCGATAAACTCGGTGTTTCTGCTGCATTTGATACAGGAACCATGAAACGTATCGAAACAAACATTGCTAATAAAGACAGTATGTTAGTTTTAGTTGGTATTGCTTATCGTGCCAGTGATAAATATTTAAAAACAAACAAACGTACTGAGATTAGCAGTTTAATTTTAGCAGGAGGCTGGATCGAAAGTATGCATTTCTCGGTGAGCGCTTATAAAGCTAAAGCTACCGACGAAGTTAAATTCCGTATTGCTGAACAAAAACAAGCTTTAGGAAGTATAATTAAATTATTAGCATCAAACACAGCTCCTGAAGCAACAGAATTAGGAAAACAATTAAGCGAACTATCAAAAATTTACGATAGCATTCAGTTTAAATACACTTTTGTTGAGCCTACAACTGATTCAATTAAGAAAATGACTTACATCAACAGCACGAATGAAGTAATTGTTTCGAAAGAGCAAATTGATCAAATTAGTGCTAAAATTTCAGAAATCAGAACTAAAATTACCAACGTACAATCTTAATTTTTATCCCGGATATGAAAAAATTAACCCTTACAATATTAACTTTCGTTTTAGCATTTTCTTTTTCTAATAAAGCAAAGGCACAATGCGATACCATTGCTAATCTTTGCGCAAAACATATTATCTCTTCGTTTATTTCAGATGGCCAGGTTTACCGCGCTTTATTATTAAATTCTGAAGAAACTGCTGAATTCCACTCTACATTTTTTGGTGAAACTATTTACCGTATTGCTGCTTGTAGCGGTACCAACGATGGAAATTTGATCTTTAATATTTATGATCAAGACCGTCATTTACTTTTTACAAACCGTAATCATAAAAATTCACCGTATTGGGACTTTAAAGTAAAAAACACTTTGGAATGTATTATTGAAGCTCAGATCGATGTGAACCGCAATCAAGGTTCTGGTTGTGCTGTAGTTCTTATCGGCTTCAAGCAGAAATAATTTATTTACGCTTTCGTAAAAAAGGATAAAGAACCAAAAGACTTTATCCTTTTTTACTTTAACAGATGATTAAAAGGCTTTACATACTATTTCTATTAGCCAATTTTGGTATCGGTTTTGCACAAAACTGCGCCTCACAATTGGTAAGTGATAGTTTGTATAAACCCGATAACAAACAATCTTATTTAGTTAGTGTATTGAACTGTCCGCTTAAAAATGGAGGCAACGTTCAATTCATTAATAACAATGGCAAATTTGTTTTAAAACTAACCTTACACGAAAAATTCGGTTTCTCAGATGTAGGTTCACTTCAAATTAAATCGGGTAGCAAAAGTTTTTTTCTAAAATCAGCAACACTTTACGATAAAAAAGAGCCAGGTGCTTATTTTTTGGTAGATGTTCTTATTAATTACATTGGAACATTAAAAGATGATGGTATTACAGCTGTTGTATTTTGCGAAAAATTTGAAGCTGCACTTCCGGGAGAGGATACAAAAAATATCCGCCGCACCGCCAAATGCTTTTATGAATTAAATAAAAAATAACGTATTGTAATTTAAAAATTTATGAGTGAACGAATATTAAGAGCCCTAATGCAAATGTTTGCCATCATCGCGAAAGTAGATGGCGTGAATAATTCGGGACGGGCTATTGTGCAGTCTTTCTTAAAGCAACAATTAAACCAGGAACAGGTTGATACTTACCTGAAAATATTTGATGAATATCTTGAGGCTCATCATCAGGTATCGAAGAAAAAAGATGGTTCTGCAAAACGTACCTCTTTAAATTCTGTAAAAGTATTAAAGATCTGTACTCAAATTAATCAGGAACTTGAACAGCCGCAAAAAGTGATCGTGCTGATTCGTTTGCTTGAATTTATTTATTCTTCCAATGAAATTTCTGAACAAGAATACGAGTTCGTAATTACGGTGGCTGAAACATTTAACATCTCTAACGAAGAGTTTTTACAATTAAAGCATTTTGTTGAAGATAAATCAGAGATCATTCCAAACTCTCCGCACATTCTTGTTATCAATAATAAAGAACCTGCGGCAGGCAGCACCAGCAAACATATTTTTTGCGAAACGCTTACCGATGATGTACGCATCATTCAGATCGGAAGTGTTGGCATGTATGCGTTACGTATCTATGGAAACATAGAGTTACAATTAAACGGACAAGGTATTTCAAAAGAACGCGTTCACATTTTAACGCCGGGTTCTTCTTTGCGCAGTTCAAAAGTTAAACCAATTTATTATTCCGATATCATCAGCCGTTTTTTAGCTGATGCGAGCAAAGCGAAAATTTCATTCGAAGCGAAAAACATCGAATACAAATTTAAAGGCGGTAAATTAGGTTTACGTAACATTAACATCCGCGAAGAAAGCGGAAAGTTAATTGGGATCATGGGAGGTTCCGGTGCAGGTAAATCAACTTTATTAAATGTTTTAAATGGTGTTGAAATTCCAAGCGGCGGAGAAGTTTTAATTAACGGAAAAAATATTCATAAAGATAAAGAAGCAGTTAAAGGTGTAATTGGTCACGTTACACAAGATGATTTACTTATTGAAGAACTTACGGTTTACCAAAATTTATTTTACAACGGTAAATTATGTTTCGGAAATTTAACTGACGAAGAAATTGCAAAAAAATGTATTTCGCTTTTAGCGGATCTTGGTTTAACTGAAACTAAAGATCTGAAAGTTGGTTCACCATTAGAAAAAACAATTTCAGGCGGACAACGTAAGCGTTTAAATATTGGTTTAGAATTGATCCGTGAGCCTTCAGTGCTTTATGTTGATGAGCCTACTTCAGGTTTATCATCACGTGACTCTGAGAACATCATGGACCTTTTAAAAGAATTATCCTTGAAAGGAAAATTAATTTTCGTTGTTATCCATCAGCCTTCATCCGACATTTTTAAAATGTTTGATAAATTACAAATATTAGATGTTGGCGGTTATCCAATTTATTACGGTAATCCTGTTGACGCTGTTTCTTATTTCAAACGTTTAGTGAATCACGTAAACTCAGAAGAAAGCGAATGCTGGAACTGCGGTAACGTAAATCCTGAATTAATTTTTAATATTATTGAAAGCAAGGTGTTGGACGAATACGGTAACTTAACATTTAACCGTAAAACCAGTCCGGCAGAGTGGAATAAAAATTATGTTGAGTTAATTGAAAGCGGCATTGGTGATATTAAACACCAGGATGAAATTCCGGAAGCAATTTTCAAAATTCCGAATGCATTTAAACAATTCAAAGTATTCATTACGCGTGATGTGTTAAGTAAATTAACCAACACACAATATTTAATGATCAACTTCATTGAAGCGCCTTTATTAGCATTTATCTTAGCGTATTTAGTTCGGT